>CAXTTX010000246.1:6341-8139 GCA_964247045.1 uncultured Verrucomicrobiales bacterium
ATATGGACCGGGCATCCATGGATTGGCCCGCGGAGGTCCGCGGCAAACTGTTGAAAACCGGGGGAATCTTGCGCTTGGATCCGCAGGCCCACCGCCAGCTCAAGTTCGGGATGTTGAACACATGGGACATGATCTGGGACCCCTCGGATCCCCTGGCCCATGAGGCTGCCTGGGGAAACGCCGGCCGCGGCGTCAACGCCGGTTTCTTTTCCGCCATCCGTAGCGGGACCGCCGATCTATCACCTCCCCCCGGAATCCGGATTGCCAACCGCCAACGGCATTTCGCCGCCGCCATCAGCTACCTGAAGGACCATGCCGCCCATCCCGTCTATCTCGAGGATCTCGCCACCCACGCCGGCTTGGGCGTCCGCGCCATCGAGAATCTCTTCAAGGAATATGTCGGCATCAACCCGACCCTCTATCTGAAACACCAGCGCCTCCACGGCGCCCACCGTTTGCTCCTCGATTCGCCTCCCGGACCGGGTGCGGTGAAACAGGCCGCCCTCCAATGGGGATTCTGGCACCAGGGAAACTTCGCCAGGGAATACCGCGCCTTTTTCGGCGAATGCCCCCATGAAACCCTCGCGCGGAATGAGTGATGAAAAGGGACACGGGCGGGACAACTTGCCCCCTTTCCTCGAAATCACTGCATGGCCATGATCTCTTCGGCTGTCACAGCGCGGGTGAACAGCGCGAACTCGTCGATCCGGCCATTGAAGTTGCGGACCGGTTGGGCCTCATACCAGGCGGGGTCGAGGTTGCCGAGATTCGCCGTGCCCAATTGGACCGGCGCCTGCCGTCGTAGGGGACCACTGGCGACCAGGTGGCCGTTGACGTAATGGCGCATCTCGCTTTTTTGCGCATCGATCACGGTCGCCAGATGCATCCACCGACCGAAATCGTTTGGAGTGACCACTTGCGGGCTTTCGAGGCGCTCCCAGGATTGGTAGCCGATCTCCGGCGCGGCTCTCAAGCCGAATAGCAGGCGTCCGGATCGATCCAGCTTCCAGTGGACCTCGCCAACCTCGCCAGGAGACATGGAAAGAAGCGAGTTGTGATCCAGTGGCAGGCTATCGACCCGCACCCACGCCATCAGCGTGATCGACGGGCTGCTGCCCTCCGCGCGGAACCTCACTCGATCACTGGTCTTCGCGAAACCGAGAGCCGCTTTCTGATTCCAGCGTCCTGAAAGCTTCTCACATCCGATCACCGAACCATTGGAATTCTCACGGGCGCCCGAGGCGCGGTTCGGCAAGATCATGCTTGATGAATCCAGCTCCTCGAAATCGAAGTATGCCACCAGACCGGGCAGCTCGCGCAGCGATTGGGACTTGGCCCGCCACGCCTCCATCCGGGCTTCCGTTTCCTTCGCCGCGGCCTGCAACATGCCCACCGGATCCGCGAACGAACGCCTGTCCGCTGCGATCGCGGCCGACTTGCCTCCACGGATGGACACGGCCTCCCCTTCAAACAACTTCCGCGCCGTGGCCTCCGGCAAGTCCCCCTGGAGCTCCACCTCGCCATCGAACACATGCACCGTGCAGTCGTCCGCACCCCTCGCGCTAAGACCGAACTGGGTTCCCCGGTCCACCACCCTCAGGTTGCCGTTCAGAACGGTGAAACCCTGGGCCGGTGGCGGCACCTTGGCGGTTAGCTTTCCCTCGTCCAGCCTCGCGAGGTCCGGCGACAACAGTTCCAGCTTGGCCGGTCCCTCCAGGATCACCCGCGCACCGCTGTAGAAATCCAGGCGGAGCGTGCCCTTGCTGATGTCCAGCACACCTTTTGGCAAGGCCTCTCC
>CAXTTX010000247.1:0-8135 GCA_964247045.1 uncultured Verrucomicrobiales bacterium
GTCATCAGCCCGAGGGTGCCGGTTTCGCGGTCAAGGTAGCGGGGCGGCACGGTGGGCAGCATCACGCGGGACAAGCCGTCGGTGAATTCCAACTTCGGTCGCGCGCTTCCGTCCGGCAGCGTTTCCCATCCCGCGGTGACCGCGATGTCCGGGCCCGCTTGAACGGGAATCCAGGAGAGTTCGTCGTTGCCGAGAACAAAAAACCGGCCGGTGGCGAAGACCGCATCCAGCAGGTTTTCCCAGCCATCGCCCTCGAACCGCACCTCATCCCACGCGGCGCGTTTGCGCTTCAACTGGTGATAGAGTGACGCGGGGACGAAATCCTCCGGGGTCATGTACTTCGGCGGGTTGGAGGGATCCGCCTTTGCCATCGAGTCGCTGATGCTGAAACCGCCGCTCTTCAGATGGTTTCCCAGCCGGAGGAGAAAGTACCAGGGATTGGCCTGGTGATAATAGTGGATGGGCTGCAGGCAGAAGGCGAGGAAGCGGCTTTCGGCGTGCGACGGGCGCTTGGCTTCCTTTGCCACGGCGATTTCGCTCTGGCGGATTTTTTCCAGCCAGTCGCTGAGATTCCGGTCCAGAACCGTGGCCGCTGCTTTTACCTCCACCACCGGCGTCTGCCGGGAAGGGGAAACCTGGTTGAGGATGGCTAGGATGACGGCCGCCGCATGCTTGCAATAGTGGCCGACCGGGCAGGAACACTCCGCCCGGACCATGACCCAGGAAGCGTCGCCGCGCATGAAACTGACGAAGGTTTCGTAAGGAACGTCCCGGGTTCCCGAGACCATCGCGCCAATGATGATATAATTGTTAGGCGCATGCTCCGCGCGCACGACACGGATGGAGTCCGGGGAAGCGTATTCTTCCGCGCGGCCCAAGCTACCGCGGTCAAAGCTCTTCCGCCAGACACCGGTCGCCAGCCATTTGACCAGCTTCGGTTCCGCACGGACGGCGTTGACGAGTCTCTCCATGGCGCATGATCAACCCGCGACGATGTTGAAGATCTTGCCGGGGATGAAGATGATCTTGCGGATGGTCTTGCCGTCGGTGTGCTCCTTCACGCGGGGGCTGGCGAAGGCGGCGGCCTTGGCGTCCTCCTCGGTGGCGTCCTTGGAGATCATCAGGCGGTCGCGCAGCTTGCCGTTCACCTGGACGACGAGTTCGATCTCGTTGCGAACCAGCGCCGCTTCATCATACGAGGGCCAGGTGCCTTCCGAGAGCATGGTCGCGCCACCGAGCCGGGCGTTGATTTCCTCGCTGAGGTGCGGGGCGAAGGGATTCAGGACGGTGAGGAGCTGGGTGAACTCTTTCAACGGCACGACCTCCGCCTGGGTGAAGGCGTTGGTGCAGATCATCATCTGCGAGATCGCGGTGTTGAAGCTGAGCTTTTCGATGTCCTCGCCCACTTTCTTGATCGTCTCGTGGACGACACGGAGCAGTTCCTTGTCGGCGCAGGGCACATCCTGGATCTTCGGCGAGACCTTGGCTTCGCCGCTTTCGGTTTCCTCGAAGGCGACGCGCCAGACGCGGGCCAGGAAGCGCGACACGCCTTCGACACCTTTCATCTGCCAGGGCTTCACCTGTTCCAGCGGGCCCATGAACATCTCATAGAGACGCAGCGAGTCCGCCCCGTACTCGGAGATGACATCGTCCGGGTTCACCACGTTGCCGCGGGACTTGGACATCTTCTGGCCGTCCTCGCCCATGATCAGGCCTTGGTTGATCAGTTTTTGGAACGGCTCCGGTGTCTTCACGT
Source organism: uncultured Verrucomicrobiales bacterium (assembly GCA_964247045.1). Classification (GTDB taxonomy): domain Bacteria; phylum Verrucomicrobiota; class Verrucomicrobiia; order Verrucomicrobiales; family Akkermansiaceae; genus Luteolibacter. Next base: position 1,757 of record CAXTTX010000247.1, read on the forward strand.
GGCCGAGGTCGAACAGGACCTTGTGCCAGAACCGCGCGTAGAGCAGGTGAAGTACGGCGTGTTCCGTGCCGCCGACATAGAGATCCACCATGCCGGGCTTATTGCTCGTCCAGTAGTCCTCCACATCGCGTGAAATGAAACGTTCCGTGTTCTTCGGATCGCAGTAGCGCAAGTAGTACCAGCAGGAGCCGGCCCACTGGGGCATGGTGTTGGTCTCACGCGTCGAGCCGTCAGGCAGGTTCACCCATTCGGTGGCCTTGCTCAAGAGGGGATCGGGCGTGCCGCTCGGCTTGTAGTCTTCCAGCGGTGGCGCGAGCAGTGGCAGGTCGCTTTCGGGAATGGCCTGGTGGTGGCCGTCCTTCCACACGATCGGGAACGGCTCGCCCCAGTAACGTTGGCGGGAAAACAGCCAGTCGCGCAGCTTGAACTGGATGCGGCGCTTGCCTTTGTTGCCGGACTCCAGCCAATCGATCATCTTGGCCTTGGCTTCGGCCACCCCCAATCCGTTGAGGGAGATCTCGCTATTTTCAGAGGCAATTGCCGTACCAAGCTCCGTGAATGCCTCGAACTTGTGGCAGCTCGCCCTGTAACGGGAGATCAAGCCTTGAAAGGCTTCAGCAGGATTGCTGTCGTATATATCGACGGCTTCCTTTAATACGAGGCTGTCTTCAGGATAGTTGTTGTTGAGAAATCTTTTAGACGCTTCTACGAGCCATTGGGCTGGAGGCTGGACCACCACTTGAATCGGCAGGTCAAACTTCTTCGCAAACTCAAAGTCGCGCTCGTCATGTGCGGGCACCGCCATGATGGCTCCAGTACCGTAGCCCATCATGACATAGTCCGCGATCCACACAGGGATCTGCTCGTCGTTCACCGGGTTCGTGGCGAAAGCACCGGTGAACACACCGGACTTGTCCTTGTTCAAATCGCCGCGGTCCATGTCGGACTTCGACGAACAGGCTTTCTGATAGGCTTCCACCGCGGCCTTCTGTTCCGCGGCCGTGATCTCAGGCACGAAAGGATGCTCCGGTGCCAAGACCATGTAGGTCGCCCCGAAGAGCGTGTCCGGCCGTGTCGTGAAAACCGTGACCGTCTTGTCGCCGATCAAGAAATCCACCTCGGCGCCTTCGCTGCGGCCGATCCAGTTTTTCTGTAGGAGCTTGATGCCTTCCGGCCAGTCGAGCGTGTCCAGCTCATCGATCAGACGCTGGGCGTATTTCGTGATGCGCAGCATCCACTGGCGCAGCGGGCGGCGTTCCACGGTGTGACCCTTGCTTTTCCATTCCTCGACTTCCTCGTTGGCCAGCACGGTGCCGAGGGTGGGGGACCACCACACCGGGGTATTGGCGACATAGGCCAGGCGAACGTCATCGATCTGGTCGCGGGTCAAGCCCTTGGCTTCCAACTCGGAGACAGGCTTGGCTTTCCCGGCTTCCTCGTGGTAATAGGAACCGTAGAGCTGCAGGAAAATCCATTGCGTCCAGCGGACATATTCCGGATCGGTCGTGGCGATCTCGCGGTCCCAATCATAGCCGAAGCCAAGCGCCTTCAATTGTCGCCGGAAGTTCTCGATGTTCGCCGCGGTGGTGATCGCCGGGTGCTGGCCGGTCTTGATGGCATACTGTTCCGCTGGCAGGCCGAAGGAATCGTAGCCCATCGGGTGCAGCACGTTGAAGCCCTTCATCCGCTTGTGGCGGCCGACGATGTCGGTGGCGGTGTATCCCTCCGGGTGGCCGACGTGGAGGCCGGAACCGCTGGGGTAGGGGAACATGTCGAGCACGTAGTACTTCGGCTTTGCGGGGTCGAAGTCCGCATCGCCCGGTCCCGGGGTGCGGAAGGTTTTCTCCGCCTCCCAACGGGCCTGCCACTTGGGCTCGAAATCGCGGAAAGGGAATGGTTTGCGGGCGTCGGACATGATCGGAAAGGGGCGGGGAAATTGGCGAATCTTCCCCTGGAAGGAAAGAAAAACCCCGCCAGTCTCTCCTGCCTGGCTGGCCTAGCCGTCAACGGACTGCTTCCTTGGCCTTGCAAACCCGGTCGATGAAGGTCGGCAAGAGGGGAGCCGCGCCTTGGACCACCGTGCCGTGGTCGAGGCCCGGCAGCTCGTGGAATTCCACCGCAGGGTGGCCGAGATTTTTCAGGGTGATGTAGAAGAAGTCGTTTTCCTCGACCCGGGATTTGAACTCGATGCGGCGCTCGCCGGTGATCAGGCAGATGGGAGGGAGGTCCTTGGAGGAATAGAAAAGAGGCGCAAATTCATCGATTACCGGGACCAGGGACGGTTGCTTGGAGCCGCGCACTTCTTTCACCAGGAAATGGGTGGTCACCTGCGCGCTAACCGGAAGCAGTCCGGCGAGTGCCGAAGGAGCCAAGCCGTGGGGTTGCAGCCAGCGCGGGTCCATACCGACCATCAGGGCCAGGTAGCCGCCCGCGGAGTGCCCGCCCACGAAGACCTTGTTCGGATCACCGCCTTCTTTTTCGATGTTCTTCAAGGTCCAGGCCACGGCCGCCGCCGCGTCCTCGATGAAGACCGGGCAGGGGACCTGCGGGGAAAGCCGGTAACCCGCAGAGATCAGTGCCACTCCCTCGCCTTGGAATTGCGGAAAATCCCGGGTGCCGCCGGTCAGGCCGCCGCCGTGGAACCAGATCAGGGTCGGGAAGCCCTTTTTGTCCGCCGGGAGCTTCAGGTCGAGAAAGCAGCGCTTTTCCGGGTCTGGTCCCGCGTTGCCATCCGGGTAGTAGGGAATGCCCTTCACTTCGCGGATGGCGGCGGGAGGAGTCGCGGTCTCCTGGGCGAAAACGGCGCAGATGCCCCCACTCGTTCCAAAGAGGCAGATGAAGTAGGCGAGGAATGCTTTCATGGGTTCAAGGGTTGCCAAAGGCGGGTTTCCGGATCGAGTGACCAAGCCGCTCCGTTGTCGCCGTTCTGGGCGGTTCCTTCCGCATTCAGGGAGATGATCTTGCCTCCTGAAATATGAATTTGGCCGCCAACTAACCGAGCGGAGTGTTCATGGATCCGGCCCGGGGGTCCACCCGAGGTTTCCACGGATTCAATGTGCCAAGTCACGGTATGGAGGCGGTAGACCGGCATCTGGCAGCCTTGTGACTCGGTGATGTACCGATGACCGAGATTACCGAGGATATAAATCCATGGGCCGATGAGCGTGGCGCTGTGGAAATCGGTCGGCGGAAAGACATCTTCCGGATAGCCCAGGATTTCGAAGCCACCCTTGCCATCGTGAATGATGACGTCGTTGTAGATGCAAAAGTCCGGATCATAATGATCCTCATGCTCGCCGGCGATCTGGACGAAGCGGCCATCCGGCAGCGGAGTAAGGGACATGCCGAAGCGCGCGTGGCACCATACAGGACCACACTCGCTGCAGTCGGCTCCAAACTGACTGGCCGCCTGATAGCCATCCCATCCGCAACGCACCATGGCTTGCCAGAAGGGAAGATCCATCCGTTCCGGGTTGGAGGTGCCGAAACGACGCGTGCTGTCACGGAAGAATTCGTCGCGACTGATGGGCAGATCGGGAGCGTTTCCCAAGCCAATGTGGTCCCTCAGGGCTTTGGGTTCCAACTCGGAAAGCTCTTCACCCAGGTCCAGCAGCATTCGGATTATTTCGGGATGCGAGGCATTCTTGATCGCGGCCTGGCCGATATGGTCCACCCGTTTCCAATCGGCTCCCGCGGCAATCAGCACCTTGAAGCAGGAAACGGCGTCTTGCTCCGCCGCTTCCATGAGCGTGGTGTTCTCGAATTGGTCGGTCGCATCCACTTCGAATCCGTTTTCTATCAGCCATTTCAGGGTTTCCGCGTCATCGCGGGAAACAGGATAAAACATCGGCGGCTTGCCGCAACGGCCTTTTGCCTCGCGGCTTGCACCACGGTCGAGCAACAGCCGCATTTTTTCCCGGTCGCCGGTCAGGAGGCTGAGCAGGAAAGGCGTCCGTTCCCACCCATCGGTTTCCTCCCGATGGGATCCCTGGTCTAACAAAATCATGATCTCGCTCACCGTTCCGATCGCGACGGCGCGGTGCAGCGGGCTCCATTGCAAAGGCGAGGGGTCCACCCCGGCTTCCAGCAACATCCCAATCTGGAGAAAGCGGTCGTTGTTTGAGAGGACACTTAATGCGGATTCACGGTAGCATGATTCACCGTCAACCGGAGCACCCGCGTTCCACAAGATTTCGAAGATGTCCATGCGGTCCTGATAGGCTGCCAGCGTGAGGAGCGTGCATTCACCTTCATTGGCGCGAGCCAGGTTCACCCCTTGATCCAGCAGCAGGCGGATGATCTCCACATCACCGCCCTCGATCGCAAACCCGATGACCGGTTCGCCGGGGTGCGTGTCGCCGGCTGCCATCTTAGTTTTCAGTTCGGCAAGCAGGGCTTGGGCCTTGTTCAGGGAAGCGATCATTTCCGGCTCCAAAGGCCCGGGAGTCATCGCGGCCAAGCGCCCTTCCGAATCCAGGAAATCCTCGGGCAGCTTGGCAAGAGTGTCATCAGGTCTTGCCCGTGCGTTCGGATCAGCCCCCTGGCTGAGAAGGAAACGAACGGTTTCCAAACCTCCCTTGGACCGGAGACAGGCGGCCATCAATGCGGTCTGCCCTGTCTCTTTGTCCCGGGCGTCGATCTCCGCACCTCCCGCCACGAGGCGGCGCAGTTCGGCGAGATCACCGGCAGCGGCGGCATCATGAAGCGGGGACATGGCGGGGTTTCCTATCAGGGAGCCGGCGAGGGGCCAAGAGGCAAAGAAAAACCCCGCCGCGGCACGGGGCCGGGCGGGGTCCTCTACACTACACAAAGGCAGCCGGAAAATCAGTCGAGGTCCTTTTTGGCAAGGGCCTCGTCGATGTGCTTCAAGAATTCCTCGGTTTTCGGGAATTCGGAAGCGAAGAAACGGGTGAATTCCTTGCCCTCCGGGTTGAAGAGGATGACCGTCGGGAAGCCCTCGATCTTATACTTCTCCGCGTAGGGTTGGTTCTTCTTCTTCACCGCCTCGTCGCCGTTCGGGAAGTCGAGTTCCACGAGGATGTATTTCTTGGAGGCGGCGCTGACGAATTCCTTCTTGGAGAAGACGTTCTTGCGCATGGCAATGCAGGGCGGGCACCAGTCCGAACCGGTGAATTCGACGAGGACGGATTTCTTTTCCGCCTTGGCTTTTTCGAAAGCTTTTTCGAGGTCCGTGGACCAGCCTTCCGGCGTGGAGGCGAAGGCGGAGGAGGTCAGGGCCGCCACACCCATGGTTACGGAAGCGAGCCAGGTGATTGCTTTCATCATGGTTATTATCGTCCCGGAAGGGGGATTTATTCAAAATATTTTCGCCAGAAAGCACCGGGCCGGGTAGCGAGGGCGCATGCAAGCCCTGCCGCGCCTCGTCCTCGCCACCCGCAATGCCCATAAAACCGGTGAAATCCGGGCGATGATCGGCGATCGCTTCGAGGTGATGGATGCAAATGCTTTTCCGGATTTTCCGGCAATCGAGGAAACCGGGACGACTTTTTTAGAAAATGCCCGGCTGAAGGCGGAAGGAATCAGCCGCCACGTGGAGGGCTGGGTGCTTTCGGATGATTCAGGGCTGGAAGTGGATGCCCTTGGCGGTGCTCCGGGAGTTTGGTCATCCAGCTACGGCGGGGAAGAGGGGAACCACGCGAAGAACAATGCCCGGCTGCTGGCCGAAATGGCCGGAAAGCCCGACCGCACGGCCCGATTCCGCTGCACCATGGTGCTGGCCCGCAACGGCAAGGAGGAGGCGCATTTCACCGGCGCGGTGGAGGGTCGGCTGATCGATGCCCTGCATGGCAGCGGCGGTTTCGGCTATGACCCGCTATTCATCCCGGAAGGATATGACCGGACCTTCGCGGAACTGGGGGAAGAGGTGAAGAATTCCCTCAGCCACCGGTCGAGGGCGCTGGCGCAGGCCGCGGATTTCCTACAGAACTCCTAAATAAAACGATTTGCATTTCTTAACTATTTTTGAAAAAGTTGTGGGCGTGAAAAATCTCGTCCTTCTAGCCACCCTGCTGTCCGCCTTTGGCGGCTTGGTTTCCTGCTCCAGTCAGGTCAAGGCGAAGCACAAGGTTTCCTACCGCTTTGAATACGGGCACACCGCGATGTTGAAGGACGGCGTCGCCTACGCACCGCGGAATGCCCCGGCGGCGGTGAAGAAGGCGATTGCCGCCGGAAACCGTTTGCAGGACATGCCTTACAAATGGGGCGGTGGCCACGCCAGGCAGGAGGACTCCGGCTATGATTGCTCCGGCAGCGTTTCCTATGTCCTGCGCGAGGCCGGGTTGATGAAGGGCTGCATTCCTTCCAACGCGTTCTTCAGCTACGGCAAAAAGGGCGAGGGCAAGTGGATCACCGTCTATGC
>CAXTTX010000248.1:0-8102 GCA_964247045.1 uncultured Verrucomicrobiales bacterium
AGGAAGAACGCCTCGTCGATCCAGACCCCCTTGCGCTCATCGCGGGGACGCTCGAAACGGCGGGGGCCGGCAAGGATGCAGATGCCGGTGACGAGCAGCAGGACGGGCAGGAGGTCGGCCGTCCTCAGCAGGAAACCGATCGTCCGCGCGCGGGGCAGGGGCTGGTGATCGAAGGGAAGGGGCACGCGGCGGCCACCGCGTTTCCAGAAAAAGAAGACGAGGGCCGCGGGCACCAGCAGGAGCGAGAACAGCCATGGATGGGCGAAGTTCAAGCGGAGAGGAGTTTGCTAGTTTGCAGTTTCAAGTTTTCAGGAAGAGAAGAGGTGCAAATCATGCCGATGGCAGGGGCTCCGTCATGAGACTTTTTGATAGGGGGCCAGCAGCTTTTCGAGTTCGGCAGGCGTCATGCGGGCGTCGCGGGCATGCAGCCAGCGTTCCAAGGCGAGAACCAGTGGAGATGCCTCGGGATGCTCCCGCAGTTTCACCATGGCTTCGGCGGGAGAGAGTGCGGCGATTTCCGGCAGGCGGTTGCGCCAGTGGCCGATGAGGAGGCGCTCCAGCGTGGCGCGTTCCGCGGCGGGAAGATTGCCCTTCACGGCTTGGTCCAAGAGCGGGCGCAGGCGCTCGGCGAGGGAGGGGCCGGCGGTATCGGCGGAACCGGTGCCGGTCTTTTTCTTTCTCCAGAGCAAGAGGAGGATGAGACCGACGAGCCAGATGATGCCGAAGGTGATCATCCTGTTCCGGTAACCGCCGAGTTGAGGCAAGGAGCCGGTGGTGGCGGGATGGGGAGGTTTCAAGCCGGGTTCCAGGCCGGTGGTGATTTCGAGCGGGATGGCCGGGAGGGTGGTGCCGGCGGGGGCGTCGAGGAAGTCGGCGAGGTTGTAGGTGCCGGGGTCGAGGCCCTGGACTTCGAAATCGTAGCGGAGGCCGTCCTTGGCGGGTTTTGTTTCGAGGAGGCGGACGGTGAGAGGGGGCTTGCGGTCGTGGCGGGGCTTCGGGCGGACCTCGCCGCCGGGGATGTAGACTTCGCGGATTTCGAGCGGCTGGCCGACGCGTTGGCGCGGGGTTTCAGCCGCGAAGGCGGAAGCGGTTAGAAGGAAGATGAGTGGGAGGGGTCTCATGGGTGAGGTCCGGTGGTCAGGTGGGGAATCCTGGACAACGAATTAAGAGGAGGATTGAAATGGGTGTTGGACGGCCTTTGATAGAGTGGCGGGCGTGAGGGCGGGTCACAGTGACGGGGACGAGGGCGTCCCCGCTCCGCCAGTCGCTGCGCTCCAGGTGGGATGTCATTGGCGGTTGCGGCGGGCGACGCCACCGCGGGCGGAGAGGAAATGGCGGAGGCGGCCGAGAAAGGGCTCGCCGGGGTGGATGAGGAAATGGTCGAGCGAGGCGCGCTTGAGGGATTCCGAAAGGGCATCCGTGGTGGAGAGCAGGCGGCGGCCGTGGCTGAGAACCTCGCGGCCGGTTTCCACCTCGCGGCCACGAAAGAGGCCGGCACCGGTGAGGCGATCTTCCGCACGGTCGCGGAACACGAGGCAAATGCAATCGTGCCGGGAGCCGATGAGCTTGAGCGCCGGGATGGCATCGGGATCATGGAAGTCGCTGAGGACGATGATCAGCGCGCGCTGGGGCAGCGAGGGTTCCAGCGAAAGCAGGCGGCGGCCGAGGGTGGTTGGCTCGTCGAAGCGGTAAGTGCGGAGGGCGTGGAGCCACTGGAGGAGCACGTCCTTTGACAGGCTGGGCCGCACGATCATTTCGCGACCCCCGGCGGCCAGCACGCCGACGGGACTGACGCGGTCGAGACAGGCGAGGGCGATCCCTCCGGCGACTTGCACGGCGAGGCCGTATTTCCCGGGCGGGTGCGAGGCGAGTGCCATGGAGGCGGAAGTGTCCACCACCAGCCACACGGGCATCTGTTTGGGCGTCTCGAATTGTTTCACGTGGGGCTTGCCGGTGCGCGCGGTGACGCGCCAGTCGATGGACTTCACCGGATCGCCGGGTTCGTAGCGGCGGGATTGGACGTATTCGAGGCCCTGGCCGAGGAAGGGGCTGCGGTCGGTGCCGTGGCTGAGGCTGTCGGCGAGGCGTTTCACCGCGACGAGGAACTGGCGGCTGTCCAGCGAGGCGTTGTCGAGGTGGTGTTCCATGTGGTTAGGAAACCGACTGGTGTTAGGAAACCGAGTCTTCGAGAATCCCGCGCAGGATTCCGGCGGCGGTTTTACCTTCCGCGAGGGACTCGTAGGTGAGGCGGATGCGGTGTAGCATCACGTCTTCCGCGAGGGCGAAGAGGTCTTCCGGGACGACGTAGTCGCGGCCGAAGAGGAGGGCGCGGGCGCGGGAGGCTTTCAAGAGGGAGATGCCGGCGCGCGGCGAGCAGCCGAGTTCCAGTTCCGCGTGTTTGCGGGTGCGCTCCACGACGTCCACCACGTGCTTGAGGATGACCTCGCTGACGTGGATGTCATTGGCAGCCTCCATCGCGGCGACGAGGTCGGCCTGGGTGCCGATGGCCTCGCCATCGATCATGTCGAACTCGGTGCGGGCGACGGCCCCGGAGCCATCGCGCTTCACGCCGAGCTTGAGGTTGCGGCGGAGGATCTCCTCTTCCTCCGCGCTGGTGGGGTAACCGAGGCGGTGGCAGAGCATGAAGCGGTCGAGCTGCGCCTCGGGCAGTTCGAAGGTGCCGCTTTGTTCGATGGGGTTCTGGGTGGCGATGACGAGGAAGGGAACCGGCAGGGGGAAGCTCTGGTTGCCGATGGTGACCTTGCGCTCCTGCATAGCTTCGAGGAGGGCGCCCTGCACCTTGGGCGCGGCGCGGTTGATTTCATCCGCGAGGAGGAGGTTGGTGAAGGCGGGGCCCTGGTGGACGCGGAAGGTGCCGTCCCGTTCATCCAGGATTTCCGAGCCGAGGATGTCGGAGGGAAGCAGGTCGATGGTGAACTGGATGCGCCGGAAGTGCAGGTGCATCGCCCGGGCGAGGGTGTTGACCAGCAGGGTCTTCGCCAGCCCGGGCATGCCTTCCAGCAAGAGGTGGCCACTGGTCAGCAAGGCGATGAGCATGCGCTCGACGACCACCTCCTGTCCGACGACGATTTTTCCCACCCGCTGGCGGATGGCCTGGAGATATTCCACCGTGTCCGCGACCGGGTTCTGGAGCTGGCTCATGTTTGACTTCTAACCTATTGCCAGAGGCGGGGTGATTTGTCTGTAAAAACCTTGGAAAAGGGGCGGGAAGGGGGAAACAGCATTTACGGTGAACCTGCCCGCTCAATGGGCAGCCGTGGCTGCGGCGCGGTTTTTGTAGTAGTCCTGGAGGAGGAAGAAGGCTTTCTTTTTGATGCCGTCACTGGAGATGAGGCCCTTGCGGTTGAAGCCGTCCTGGATGCCGGGGAGGGCGCGCTTGGGAGAACGGAAGTCGACGAGGATCCAGGGGGAGAAACCGGAGAGGCCCTGGATTTTTTCGAGCATGGGGAAGGTTTGTTTGTAGAGGTCTTCCTGGTATTCCTCGGTCCAGCGCTCTTTCTTGTCGCCATGGAGGCCTTGCTTGGCATCGCCGCCGAACTCGCTGATGAAGACGGGTTTTTCGTAAGGGATCTCCCAGGTGACGCGGGCGCATTTTTCGGGGAGGCCGTTGTACCAGCCGACGTATTGGTTGAAGCTGACGAGGTCGAGGTGATCGGCGAGGGGGTCCTCGACGACGCTGACATCGGGTTCGCCGGGCTTGGCGTGGAGTTCCATGGCGGCGCTGATGAGGCGGGTGTTGTCGAGCGAGCGGGCCTTGTCGGCGAGTTTGCCGAGGAAGGTGGTGCGGGCGGGGCTGACGGGGGTCTCGTTGGCGATGGACCAGATGACGATGGCGGCGCGGTTGGCATCGCGGCGTATCATGTCGGTGAGCTGGGCTTCGGCGTTCTGATAGGTGTCGGGGTTTTCCCAGTTGATGGTCCAGTAGACGGGGACCTCGGACCAGACGAGGATGCCGAGCTTGTCGGCGGTGCGGGTCATGGCCTCGTTGTGGGGGTAGTGGGCGAGGCGGACGAAGTTGCAGTTCATCTCCTTGGCGAAGTTGAGGAGTTGTTCGCCCTTGGGTTGGGAGTTGACGCGGCCACCGCCATCGAGCGGGTTTTCCTCGTGGATGCAGATGCCGCGGAGGAAGATGGGTTTGCCATTGAGGAGGATCTCACGGCCGCGGGTGCGGATGGTGCGGAAGCCGACGGGCTCGGTGATGGTGTCGGTGCCGTGGGTGATGGTGAGGTCGTAGAGTTTCGGGGATTCCGGGCTCCAGAGCTGGAGGTCGGGATTGGTGAAGGAGAAGGAGGCCTTGCCGGCGGGGTCGGTTTTGGCGGTGATGGGTTCTGCTAGGCCGGGGATGGAAATGGTGACGTCCTCGCCGCCGGTGGCACCGGCGATCCCGACGTAGCCGGAGATTTTTTTGGTTTCCTCGGACTCGAGGAGGATGCGGTGGTCGGCGATGTATTTTTCCGGGGTGGTGACGAGGGTGACATCGCGGGTGAGGCCGCCGTAGTTCCACCAGTCGGTATTGAGGGTGGGGACGCCGTCCTTGGAGCGCTTGTTATCGACGCGGACGACGAGGGAGTTGGGGCCGGGCTTGAGGAGTTTGGTGCAATCGAAGGTGAAGGGGGTGAAGCCGCCGATGTGGATGCCGAGCTTCTTGCCATTCAGGTAGACATCGGCGCGGTAGTTGGCGGCACCGAAGCGGAGGAAGGATTTGTTGCCGCCATCGGTGGTGGTGGGAGGGGCGAAGTCGAATTTCCTGCGATACCAGACGCTGCCCTCGTAGTAGAGGAGCTCGGGTTTCTGCGTGTTCCAATCGGCGGGGACCTTGAGGGTGGGGGAGGTGTTGAAGTTGTATTCGATGCGCTCGGAGGGATCGTTCTGGGTGGCATCGAGGAAGAAGGCCTCGGAGCGGTTGGGGTTGTCGGACTTGTCGCGTTGCTGGTAGCGGTAGTCGTAGAAGCCGGATTCGTAGGGATCGATGATGTAGTTCCAATCGCCGGAAAGGAGGGTGGACTGGTGGAGGAGGAGGTCGGGGATGTTGTCGGCGAGGGTTGGGAGAGGGGATAGCGCGAGGAGGAGGGGAAGGATGTGGCGGGCGGGAGACATGGGGACGGAAGTTTGCTAGTTTTGAGTTTTGAGTTTTTAGGGAAGAGGAATAGGGGTAATGATGGGGCGGAATGAATTCCGCGCTCCTGGAAGAGGAAGACTGGGGATGGTGGGGCGGAATGAATTCCGCGGTCCGGGAAGAGGAAGGCTGGGGATGATGGGGCGGAATGAATTCCGCGGTCCGGGAAGAGAAGACGGGGGATGATGGGGGCGGAATGAGTTTTGACGGTTTGTTTGGGATTTGAAGTGGCCGTCCATCTACGCTTCGCTACGATTGCGGTCCGGGGGAAGATGGTCAGAGGGAGAGGGGTTGATGGGGTTTGAGGGGGAGGGGCTTGTTGGCGATGGTGGCGGTGACGGGGCGGTCGGATTCGACGGCGGTGATGCGGCCGTCACGGAGCTGGAGGATGAAGGCGCACTCGGTGGAGAAGGTGGCGTCGGGGGTGCCGTCGTTGTCGATGTCGATGGAGGTGCCGAGGCCGCCGGCGGAGGTGCGGCCGGTGTAGAGGGTGCCGGTGACGCGGCCGAGGATGGAGGAGAAGTTGGCGTTGCCGTCGCTGTTGCTGTTAGGGGTGGTGTTGTTGCCGGTGTTGGTGTCGCGCTTGAAGGTGGTGCGGACGGATTCGGCAGAGGGGTCGCCGGGGGAGCGGGGGTAGATGAAGGTTTGGATGGGGGCACCTTTGGTGTCCGTGACGCGGACGGGGCGGAGGTCGCCATAGCCGCCGCGGACGAGGGGGGCGGTGGCGTCGAGCTGGTGGTCGGGGCCGAGGGCGATGAAGTTCTGTTGGTCGGGCTCCGGGGTGGTGGCGACGGCGGGGTGGACGCGGAGTTCCTTGAGGCCAAGCATGCGGGAGCGGCCGGTGGTGATGCGGAGGGTGTTGTTGTTTCCGGGGGCGAGGGTAACGGGGATCTGGAGCTGGTATGGGATGTTGCGGGTGGCCGGGAAGGCGAGTTCACGGGGAGGCCCGCCATTGACGGTTAACGTCGCGGTCGTTGAGCGGTTCCCGTCGTTTCCACGGAAGCCATAACGGAAGGAAATGGCGGTGGGGCCGCCATCGCCGCCGGGAAGGGCGTGGCCCTCGAAGATGGAGTCTTCGTCTGGAATCCTTATGGAATCCCCGCCCGTGACGATGGCGGATCCACTGACCATCTCGAAGCGCGGGCGGGCGGAAGGTTTGGCCCTTTCACGCAAGAGAGATGGAGAGGATGTTGCTTCGATTTCGGTATTCTCCACCTGGAAGACGACGGGGGCGGTGGCCACGGGGGGGTAGGAGGTGGAGGCGATGGAGGCGTTGGTGGATGTTTCGAGAAGGTTGCGGCCATCGAATTCGAGGAGGGGCCAGGTGATGCCGTATTCGTTTTCCCCGGAGAGGCGGGTGGTATCTATCAGGACGCCATCGGGGGTGAGGGTGAGGTTCATGGCGAAGGAGGGGCCAGTCTGGCCCTCGACGGGGGCGATGGTGTAGGTGCCGCGGACGAGGAGGGGGTGGACGAAGGTGGTCTTGAAGGTGCCCTGGAAGCGCTTTGGTTCGAGGCAGACGCGTTTCCATTTGCCATCCTCGAGGAAGGTGGGGGAGAAGGTGAGGCCGTCGCTGAAGTCGGGATTGACATGACCTGCGCCGGGGCCGAGGCGGCCGTCCCAGCCGGTGCGGCTGAAGCGGGTGATGCCGAGGGCGTGCCACTGGACGCCGCCGTAGTTGTCGGTTTCGCCACGGGTGCAGAGTTGGACCTGCATGCCGCCGGCATTGAGGAAGACGCTGGCGAATTCGGGATCGGGCTCGACGACGTAGCCGCCGATTTCGGAGGGGGCGGGTTGTTCGGGGATTTGGGTTTTGGAGGCGAGGAGGGTTTCGGAGAGGCAGGCGAGGGTGAAGCCCTCGTAGTTGGCGATGCCGCTCCAGGTGGCGTAGCGGTTTTTGAGGATGGGATGGAAGAGGTTCTTGGTGATGGAGAAGAGGCCGTCTTCCTGCTGGAAACGGGAGTGGCTTTTGAGGAGGAGTTGGACGGCGCGGCGGTATTGGCCGGCGAGGCGGTCGTCGCCATTGCGTTTGGCGGCCTCTGCCATGAGGGCGAAGGAATTGGCGTAGATGCTATCGTTCCAGATGTGTTCGCCGGTGCGGCCGCCGCCGGGTGCCTCGCCGGAGGCGCCGAGCATGAGAAGGGAGCTTTGGAGGTTGCGGGAGATGATCTGGCGCATCTCTTTGGCGGAGGGGCCGTTGTAGCCGCTTTCGAGCATGTCTAACAAATTGGCGGTGGTTGCGCCGTTGTAGGCGAAGGTTTCGGGGTCCGCGGTGTCGTCGTGATAGAGGAAGAAGTTGGGCTCGAGGTGGTATTTATCGAGGTCGCGGCGGAAGCGTTCGCGCTGTCCGCCTTCGTCCGCTTTGGTCCAACAGGCTTCGCTCCAGGTGACGGCGTCGTTGATGTAGCCGTCCTGCTGGCGGAGCCACTCGCCTTTCATGGCGAAGGTGCGCCAGTTTTGTTTGACGGTGAGGTTCATGAAGACGGTGCGTTTGGTCTTCATGCGCTCTTTCCACAGGGCGATGCGATCGGGGGTGATGGCGGGGTGTTTGCCGACGAGGGGTTCGAGGAGGCGGATGGCCTTGACCATGCCGGCGCAGAAGAATTCGCCGTGGCCGTCATTGGCCTTGCCTTTGGAGATATCGAGCGTGGAGCAATCGAGGGCGCGGGCGGCGGGTTCGATGAGTTCAACGGCGCGGCCCTTGCTGGCGAGGAAGGCGGCGTTGAAGGCGAAGAGGGGGGTGGCGTATTGGATTTCCTTGTTGTCGATGGGGTCGATGATGGCGCCGATTTTGATGTCCTTGGGGTCGTCGGGGTTTTGATGTTGGAGGGGGGCCATGGCGCGGAGGGCGCGCTCCATTTGATCGAGGAGGATGGTTTCGGGGGTGTTGAGGGGCTGCCAGGGGCGGGCGGTGAGGTGCCAGGGGAGATCGGGGAGGGAGGCGGGGGTGGTTTGGGCGGAGAGG
>CAXTTX010000249.1:0-8049 GCA_964247045.1 uncultured Verrucomicrobiales bacterium
CCCAGCCATCTCGCCCGCAACCCCACCTGTCCCCCTCTGGCAAACCCCAGCCATCCCGCACCTCTCCGCATTTTTTTCACGGCACCTTGACCGTCACATCCCCGGGGCTCCCCTCCGGCAGCGACAGCACTCGCGACTCCGCGTTCCACTTGAAAGGCAATTTGCTCACGGGATCGAAATTCGGCTCCTCGCCCAGCATGATCTGCACCGCGGCCATCCCCATCGCGTCCGCCGTCACCTGATGGGTCATCGCCTGCAGGAGCGAGCGATATCCCCTCGCCATCTCCCCGAGGTGATCCTTGCTCTCCTTGCTCAATCCATCCTCCGCAAGCGGAAACGGATCCGCAGGCAGATCCAGCCTTCCAGGGACCGATTTGCCGATATCCCGCGTGGTGCCCTCCACCATCGCGGACAGCGCCTCGACGAACTTGTCCACGTCCGGCAGTTGGAATCCTTCTCCCACCTGCGACGTGTCACCCAGCAGCGCGGGAATCGCGAAGGAGCGGATGGCGGTGTTCCACTCGCCGATGTACGCCCGCGCGATCTCACTTCCCACCGGCTCCACGCGGGATAGCGTCTTCCGCCACTCTGCCAGGGCCTCTGGATTTCCCGCCAGCAGGGGAAGGATGTCCCGTTGGAAGTCTTTCCGCTCCCCGCTCCGCATCCCCGCGTAGACCACCTCGTGCAACAAGGAGGGCACCTCGATGCCGATCACATGATGGCCGAGCGAGCGCGAGTTCCAGTAGTAGTTCTGCGCCGTCGCCATATCTCCCGCCTCCATCGCCACCCGCGCCGACGCCCGCAAGACCAGCGCCGCTTCCGACAACTTCGCCGCGATGCCTCCCTTGGCAAATTGCAGGTAGTCGATCCCCTTCGTCGAGCGGTCCTGCAGCCGCGCCACCTCCAGGATGTCTGCTAGATAGTCCGGGTTTGCCGCCATCCAGGCGTCCAGCTTCGCCGCATCCCACGGCTCCTCGCCCCGGAACATCATCTTCAGCTCATCCGGCAGCGGCGCATGCTTGTCCGCGAAGAGCAGCAACTGCAGGTAGCCATTCTCCCCATCCGGCACCTCGCGGAAGTTGGGTTTGAAATACGGATGCTGCTCCAGCAGTTCCTGGTACCATTTCTCCGCCGCCGCGGCCATCGACGCCTTGCGCCGTCGTTCCTGTTCCGCATCCAGCGGCGGCCGCGTCTCCGCCCGGGCCGGTGCCACCCGCCGCCGGGCCGCCTCCGCCGTCGATTCCCTTCCATCACCAGAGTCACGCGTGAAGTGCCAGACGGCGAGACAAGCCGCCAGCACCAGCAGCACGATCGCCACCGGGCGCACCAAAGAACGGGCAAAGGGAAGGGGAGGTTTCATGGGAAAAAATAACAGCCCTCCGCGAGGTGGAGACAGCGAACACGGTTTCATCCAACAGCTCAAGAACCCCGCCACCGCCCGTGATTGTCTCTACCCTTCCACCGTCCCTTCAACTCGTCCGGAGCGTGGTGCCCTAAGGAGGGGAATGGGAGCTACAGCGGACATGGCGGCATCAGCCGCCAACACTCCTGTCCCCCTCTGGCAAACCCCGGCCATCCCGCCAGCCATCTCGCCCGCAAACACTCCTGTCCCCCTCTGGCAAACCCCAACCATCTCGCAAGCCATCCCGCCCGCAAACACCCCTGTCCCCCTCTGGCAAACCCCAGCCTACCCCGGGTAAGACACGGAAGAGATCCGAACCACATGATCGTTCCGTCCTCTCGGGGCCAACGCTCTTTAACACCGCCACCATTCCCCATGCCGTCCCCTTTATCCCAAAGCCCCAACCGCTTCCGCAAACTTCTCCCCATAAATAGATCTAACAGAACTAACGGACACGCCATCGGTTGAGACCACCCCTTTCATCTGATACTTTTCCCCGCATGATGAATCCCACTCCCGCCCCCCATCTTCCTTCGCCTTCCTTCCCGGCCTTCGCAGCCTCCGGCGAAGCAGGCTCCCTGCCTTGACTCCCTCCCCATTCCTCCGCACCCTCCCCACGATGAAAAAAGGCCCCTTCTTCCTCCTCACCGCGGCTCTGTTCGCCGGTGGCTGGGCAGGCTGGGCCACCGCGGGCGGCCGCGCTCCTTTCTCAACGGATCCGCCCACATCCCTCTCTAACTCCACTACCCGGCCCCGCGCGGAAGAAACCACCACCTCCCGCGCCCTCACCCGCGACCTTGGCCCGGTTGGCACCCATGCGGATTTCCTCGCGCTGGCCCTGCGCCAGATGGACGGCGGCGATGAAACCCGGGAAGCCATGCTCGCCAAAATCCTCGCCGACTGGTCGCCGGAGCAACTCCACGCCGCGCTGATGGATAGCTTGAAGGACCCGGATTGCCTGCTGGACAAGAGTCCATCGCGCGAGATCGCCAGGGCCATCCTCACCGCCTGGCTGCTGCGCGATGCGGATGGAGCCATCGCGTGGTTCACCGCGCATGAGAACAGCCGCCAGCGGGAATGGCTCGTGGTCACGCTTGCAAATCATTGGCCGGAGGGGATGGAAGAACAGGGGGTTGCGATTCTTCTGGCAAATAGAGGGGAATCGGGCACCCGCGTCGCCCCCGGGATCGTTGGCAAGATCCTCGGGGAACGCGCGAGGCAAGGACCCGCGTCCGTCGAAGCTTTCATCTCCCTCTTGCGGAAGGATTGGCCGCAAAAGGAATGGCCGGGCTGGCTGTTTTCCGGCGACACGGAGTTTCCGCCGGGCTTCGATTTCCAGGCGCTGCTGGAGGGGTAGGCGTTCAGGACGGTTTGGGAAAGCAACCGTGTCAGCGCGGTCATCGACGCCTGGCAGAAGGCCGACCAAGAGGGACTCTATCAGGTCTTGAGGCAACGCGGCGACATGCGGCTGCTCCTCCGGCTCGGCGGTGATTCCGCGGAGACATGGAACTGGCTCGGCGGGAAATACCAGACCATGACTCCGGAGGAACGCGGTGAATTCCGGCAGGCGCTGGACAAACGTGAGAGGTTCGACAAGGAACACATGCCGGCTCTGGCAGCGGGCGTGCGGGATGCCACCCTGCGCGAGGATTTCATGCGGAACGTGGCGGGATGGCTCTCGGAGGGAGATGCCGAAGAAGCGGTGGCGCTGCTGGAAACGCTGCCGGATCCCTCACGGCGCTTCCGCGTTCTTCTGGATGGGACGCCCCACCCTCATGGATCGCTTTATGGGGAGAACGAGGAATTGCTGCGGCGCAAGCTCGCGGAATGGAAGATCCCGCAGGCCCAGGTGGAGGAAGTCCTTTCTAAATTCAAACCCCTCGAATGAAGATCCATCCGGCCGCTCTAACAATCATCGCGATGCTGGCGGGTTTCGCCGGAGGCCGGATTCTTCATTCCGGCACGGGCGGGCTTGCTCAAACGGAAAGCACCAACTCCCGCGTGCCTTCAGGGGCGGGTGCGGGTTACACCGGGTTGACTTCGCCTTTGCCTGCCGAAAGCCACGGCTATGAGGCCCTGCTCGCCCGGCTCCAGCAGATGTCGCATGCAGGCACCAGCCTTTCCCGGGAGCTCGAAAGGCTGGATGTCGGGGAATTGAAAAACCTGCTCAACTCCGTGTCCGCTGCGATCCGGAAAGAGTCTTACACGGGCGAGGAAGAATTCGGGATCGGCCCCCTCCTTTCGGCCGCTAGCCGTGAGCTCGCCTCGCGCGAGGGCGCGCGCGCCTTGGAATGGGCCTCAGCCCTGCAGGAGGACGAGGGAGGCGCGTACGTGATGAGGGAGCTTGTCGAGGCGGTGGCCTGCATCTCCCCGGAACTCGCGAAGCCCTGGTATGACGGCTTCCGGAAAGCCACCGGCGGGAGATTTCCGGTGTCTTTCATGGGCGGACCATTTACGGCGGCGGCGGAGCGGGGCGCGGACGACTTGGCCCGGTTTATCGTCCTCTTCGATCTGGTGGATTTGGGGGCACCACCGGAAGGGGGTTATCCCCGCGACTTCGATTTTGCCCGGCTGGTGTCCACTCTCGGGGATTCCGATGCCACCGCCCATGTCCTCACCCGCTGGTCTGCCCAAGACAAGGAGGCCGCGTGGACCGCCATGATGGAGATGAAGTCGGACACCGGCACCAAAGGCCATCATGTCTATTATTCGGCCGCCAACCTTTATGAAGGCGTGGCGACCAGCGAAGGAGACGACGCCGCGCTGCGGTGGCTGTCTGCCAAACTCAACACCCTGCCCGTGGCAGTTGATACCCGGATGGGCAGGGAACTGGCGTCGGCGATTCCGGACGAGTATGAGGCCGCTTTCGTGGCGGCCCTGCAGCGTGACGAAGATAAGCTGGCCCTCGCCTGGCCGGTCGTTTCACCGACGGAAGCCGAGGCCTGGCCGCGCAAGGTCGCCATGCTGCAGGCCTTGGGCAGCGAGGCGCTCCAGGCCGAAATCTACGCACGCATCGCCTACCCGGCGGGTAACGCGCAGGCAGGCAGCGAGGCGGGGGCTCTTTTGATGACCACCTGGAGCCTTGAAAAGCTCCAGACCGAAATGGACCTGCTGGAGTTCTCCCCCGCTTCCCGTGAAAAGGTGCTGGCCGCTTGGCAGAGCGGCCGGGATTCCATGGGGAAGCCACAAGCGGTGGAGGAAGAGTGAGCCCTTCAGAATGTTAGCGGCGGTTACGACCGCCCTTGGTTGCAGGCGGCGCCACGCTTCCGCTTGCCATCCTTTCTCTGCCATTCCGTCCCCGCCTGCCCCGGTGGCCGACACCTTTTCCGCCATTTCCGTTCCATCTTCAATTCCCCATGTCCCGAAGCCCCAACCCCTTCCACAACCTTCTCACCGCAATCGAATCTAACAGTATAGATAGACACGCCATCGGTTGAGAGCACCCCTCCAATCTGATACCCTTCCCTCCTGATGAATCCACCCCCGACTTCCATCCACCTTTCGCTCTCCTCCCGGCCCTCGTGGCCCCGGCGAACCCGCCAAGTTCTTCGATTCAATCTCTGAATGGTTATCATTTGTTGCACTTTGCCAAATCCGCAAATCCCTCCGCCCGCTTCGATCTAACAAACTCCTTGCAACTAAACCCCTTGCACCAAACCCCACTTTCCCGCCCTTCGCCACCCCATCCACCGGTTTTTGTCAAAATGACAAAAAACCGTGCTGCAAACCCTCTCCAATCACCGGCGAATGACAAAAATCCCCGGAAAATCCCTCTCAAATTACGGCAAATTACGGCAAAATCCCCACTCTCCCTCCGCGCTTTTGCAAACATTTTGCACAACATTCATCGCCGTTTGGCGCAACGCCCCGCAGCATCGGCTTGCATGGCTGCCGGGATGCGAAAACCCGCCCCGCTGAAATCATGAAAAAATTCCACTCCACGCTCTTCACCACCTTCCTCGCCACCTTCCTGGCACTCCCGTGCTCCTCATCCTCCGCCGCGGAGGAACCGAACCCCTTCGTCAACCAACCCCCTGCCGAAAAGGCCCCGCTGGAAGCCGCTGGCGAATCCATCATCACTCTAACTGAACACCTCCTCGTCCCCGCCGGAAAACTGGATGCCTGGCTCGAAAAAAATCCCCTGTCCGGTGATGCCACCGCCCTGCGCTCCGTCGTCCAGGAATGGATCCGCGATGGCAGCGCCCGCCTGGATCAAACGGCCCTCTCGCGCGGCCTCGCCGGCCGCGAGTATCAGAACGAAATGATCCGTGAACAAATCTACGCCACCGAATATGAACCGCCCAAACCCGGCGAGTGGCCCGCGCCCACTTCCTTCGACACCCGGAACATCGGCTACACCGTCAGCGGCGGGGCGGGCATCGAGCAGGGCGGCATGGCCTTGCGCGCGCGCTTCGACTACGTCGGCATGTTGCTTCCCCACCACGCCTGGAACGAACTGGCCGAGCGCACCCGTCAGCCGGACGATGTCTTCATCCCGCGCTTCCGCCACGTCTCGGTGGAACGGGTGCGCCAGGACGAGGCCGGCCAACCGGTCTCGGCCGATCCCTTCGCCGAGTCAACCCCGGCGCAGGAAAAGGCCGGCGCGCGCGATCTCCGCTTCGACCCCAACAAGATCTACCTCGCCTCGCGCTCCGAGGAAAACTTTCCGGAACAGATCGTCTATGGAAACCTTCCGGATGCCAGCACCCGTGCTGCCGGCGGGGCAAAGCCGGCGAACCCGGACGACCCGGCCCGCCTGGTCCGACTTATCTTTTTCCGCGGTGCCGTCTCCACTCCTCCGGCCTCCGCCGCCGGGGACGCGGATTTCGGCCAGCTCTCGCTCAAGCTCGTGCGCGTCCCCCATGCCGTGCTTTCCAATTGGATCCAAACAAACGATCTGGCGAAAATTTCCGATCTCGCCTGGTCTACGACTGATGTCCAGATGAAAGCCGGCACCGCCATAGCCACCTCCGATCTCACCGCACCCATGCATCCCGGTTCCACTTCCACGATCGATCAGATCCAGGAAGTGGTCTATCCCACCGAATACGAACCGGGAAAGCTCGCCCCCGCCGCCGATGGCAAGCCTGCGCGGCGCGAGTCCAGCCACCCCGTCGCCTTTGAGACACGCAACGTCGGCATCTCCATCGCGGCGGAGGTTTTGCCCGACGCGAAGGGGCCGCTGCTGAAGTTCTCCATCGAGCGTGTGCGCGAGGCCACCAAGTCCGTGCACCACCGCATCCTCCGCGATGGCCAATGGCAGGTGGACATGACCTTTCCCGTCTTCGTCTCCAACCGCTGGAAATCCGAACTCCGCGTCACCCGCGGCCAGTGGATGCTCGCCGGCAGTTCCAACGATATCGACGCGAAGGGGAACTTTGACCCTGAATATGCCGTCCTCTCCTTCGTCAAAGCGGAGTGATGGCCCAAATCTGATATAAGGCGCTTCACCAGCGCGAGGAAAACACCATGCCCGACAGAACGACATCGCCCTGGACTCTTGAAGCGCGCAGCGCCTTGGACTGCGGCAGCCCTGCTGCCGCTTTCAGCAAGCAGCCCTGCTGCGGTATGGCCGGAAGAATCATCCATCACCTTCACCGCCGCCCGGCCATTTCATCTTCATTCCGACGTGCTTTCCCCTATGGAACCACCGTCCTTGCAATCACACGCCCGGGCTCGCAGCAGGGCTGCGAAGCCAAAGCGGCAGCAGCCTTCTTCGCCGAGGCTACGAAGGCCAGGAGGCTGCCGCAGTCCAAGGCGCTGCGCGCTGGCAGTCTCCACCCGGACAAAGGTTCCCATGGATTACAACCGACCCTGCCAAACACCCCATGGACTCTCGCCCTCATCAAACTTCACTGACAAGCCGCGCGGGAAAGCTGATATAGGAAGAATAGGAAGAGAAGCATGCGAAAAGCGAACGCCACATCACCCTGGGCCTGGACGCTCGGCGTCTCCCTGCTCGCCGCGGCACTCGTCGCGGGCGCGGGCATCGCCCTGTCCCGCCGGGTGGAGCGCGTGGCGGAAAAGCCCCCTGGCAATGGCGTGGATGATGCCTTCCGCCAGACCGCCCGCCGCATCACCGCGCTGGAGGGCCAATGGCAAGCCGCGCTGGAAAGCGGCGCGCGCCGCATGCTGGAGACGAACGCGCGCGAGCTGGACCCACCGGTCACCGGCGTCGTCCAATGCTCCTGGCTGAACCCGGCATTTTCCGATCCCGCCCGCGCCCACCGCCGCACCGATGCCCGCGAACCGGCGCTGGTGCCGGTGCTTGAAAAATTCGCCAAGGGCGAAGCCCGCGAATGGGTCTTCCCTGCCGATGAGGTCATCCACGGCTCCGGCTGGGTCGAACAGCCCGGCCACCCCCTCGCCTGGCGTCAGGGCAATGGCAAAACCGCCGTCTTGATCGTGTTGGATCCCGTGGTCGCCGCCGAAGTGGCGATGAAGCAATTGTTTTCGATTGGGAAAAAGGACGGCCTGTTCCTCCTCCAGGTCATCACACCCGCGAGTCGCCCCGCGGTGACGCCCTGGCCACCCGGCAATGAACCCGGCGGCTTCGTGTGGACCGGCCCCGACGGGCGCGAGCTTTTGAACCTCGGTGTTCCCGCTCCCGGCGCGAAACCGGATGAAATCCTCCGCCACGTTTCCCG
>CAXTTX010000250.1:0-1289 GCA_964247045.1 uncultured Verrucomicrobiales bacterium
CGTCGCGGGAACATCGATCCCCGCCAGCTCCTGGACCAGTTGGAAGATGTCCACCACATTTACCAGCGTGTCGTTGCGTCCCACGTATTTCACGCTCGGGCCGGTGATCGCGAAGGGCACCCGCACGCCACCTTCGAAGACCGTGAACTTCGCGTGATTCTCACCCGCGAACTTATACGGAGGCTGGATGACGCTGTTGTCCGTGCCGTTGTCACCAAGGTAGATGATGTCCGTGTTCTCGCGGTCCACCACCGTCAGCAGCCGGCCGATCTCCCGGTCCAGCGCCTCCGTCAGCGCCTCGAAATAATCGCGCTGATGGGTGCTGATGTCGCCCGCCGTGCCCGTGAGCGATGCGAAGCGCGGCGAGAGCAGGTTGGCCGGTGGCTTGTGATAGGGCACGTGCGGCGCGTTGAAGGAAAGCCAGACCAGCCATGGCTTGTCGGCGGCTTCCTGCTGCGTGATGAAGTCCGTCGCCTCGTTCACCTGGTCGGTGGTGACATACGTCGTGGAGGTCGAGGACGTCCCGTTCTTGATCTTCGTCCAGTTGGTGTAGCTGGAGGGTTGGGGACCATTCACTCCGGCGTAAAACGGCCAGCCACCGCGCGTCAGCGGCGAGTCCACCTCCTGCCCGAGGTGCCATTTCCCGATCCCCGCCAGCGCGTAATCCGGCGCATTCGCGGCAAAGGCACGTGGCACCGTGTACTCGGTGGGGTTCAGCGCCGGACTGCCCGCGCCTGTTAGCGCGTACCCCACTCCGGTGCGGAAAGCGTGCCGGCCCGTCAGCAGGGCCGCACGCGTCGCGGAGCAACTCGGCCGGGCATAGGTGTTCGGAAACACCACTCCGGACTGCGCCAGCGAGTTGATGTTAGGCGTGTCGGGAAGGCGTACGTTCGGCCCGGCCGCGTTTGTTAGAGACGAGCTGTCCGCCCCCAGGTCATCGGCGATCAGCACGAGGATGTTCCTCGCCGCCATCGCGTCGTTGGCCAGCAGGGCCAAAGCGCCAAGCGCGACAATGCCCGCACGGCCGCCTTGCCCGCCATACCCGGGCATCTTCATGGACAATCCCCGTTTCCGGGGCGGGCTTCCCGCAGTCCGCGGGGTTTCAGAATCAGGTTCAAAATAGGAATGCATTGGATACGAGGGTTCGATGTTTCAAGGGTTGTCATTCTTGGGGGAAAGCCATGCCTCCGCATCGTTTACGGCAGGCAGGCCTTGGCCGGGTCCGTTCCTCGGGTCCCCGGCCCGGACACACAGGTCCGGAAATTTTTAAACAGGCTCCCGATCGGGTC
>CAXTTX010000250.1:1299-8036 GCA_964247045.1 uncultured Verrucomicrobiales bacterium
TCACCTGACCACCGTTCCGCCGTTGTCAGCCGGGAAGGGTGGGTTTGGCGCTTCGCAGCGCCGCGAGCCGACTCACCGGCTCAACACCCGCAACAGCGGCCGCCCAACAGACAGGGCGCTCCCGGTTCAACGCCGCGCGCGGCGAAAGCCTCCGCCACCCCTACCACGCGGGTGGCGGCATTCCCGTCCCTCCGCACGCCCGCATCTGCGGCAGCGACCGGAACTCGGAAAACAAAAACAGAAAAAAGATGGGGGATCATGGGATCAGGTCCTGCGACAAGTTTTGGGAGGCAATTTTCGGGAAATCCTCCCCGATACATTCGCAAGTCCGCCCGCGCAGTCCTTAATACATGAGCATGATGAGCAACTAAGTAATCTATCGTCAAGCGGAGAATTCCTAACAATCGAAATCCCGTTGATTTCCCTGAAAACCAATCGATTGGACTGGAAAATCTCCCCGTCCTCGCCCGTTGTGCCGTCTTTAGACGGTCTGCCGGACGGGCGAGTGCCTCAAAGACCTTCGCCAACCTTCCTCGCATTTGCCAGGGGTACGCAGTTCCAACATCACATGCCCCCACCCGAACCCTCAGCCATCACTGCAACCTGAAGCTCCTGGTTGCTCGGGTCCGGATACTCACGGTCGAAATCAACCCGATACATCTTCACCTTCGGGTCGCCTCCATGCGCCCGGATCAAGATGTCCAGGTCAGCGGATTCCGTCGTGAAAAGCTGCCGGAAGGTCGGCTTGTCTGCCGGGAGGGAACCCAACGCAAAATGAATGAATCTAAATACTTCTGCTTCTTCAAATTCCGAATAGAAGGACGAAGCCGTCACATCCTGAATATTTCAAAGTTTTTTTCACCCCTGACGCGCCGCCCGGCCACGACCCCTTGCAACCCGTATGAACCCATATCCAATGAACTCCGATATTCACCCCCTGCCCCTTGCAAAGCGCCCCTCCTTCGCCGCTCTTCTAACAACCTTCCTCCTTTTGTCCGCCTTGGCACCTCCCGCCCTCGCCCAAGGTGCCCCCGCCGCGCCCACCTTCCACAACCCCGTCATCGCCGGTGATTTCGCGGACCCTTCCGTCATCCGCGTCGGGGATACCTATTACGCCACCGGCACCTCCTCCGAGTGGGCTCCCCACTATCCCCTCTATGTTTCAAAAGACCTCGTCAACTGGGAACAAATCGGCCACATCTTCGACAAAATGCCCGCGTGGGCTTCTAGCAGCTTCTGGGCGCCGGAGCTTTTCCATCACAACGGCACTTTCTATGTCTACTACACCGCCCGTAGGAAATCCGACAACGTCTCCGTCATCGGCGTCGCGACCAGCGAGGATCCCCGCAAAGGCTTCACCGACCGCGGTATCATCTGCGAATGGGGTTCCGAAGCTATCGATGGCTTCGTCTTCCCCGATACCGATGGCAAATTCTACTTCTCCTGGAAAGCCTATGGCTTGGAAAAAAAACGCCCCGTCTCGATCCTCTGCAGCGAGATGAGCGACGACCTCCTCACTCTGAAAGGAAAGCCCTTCGAACTCTTGCAGGCCAACGGCACACCCATCTCCGCCGAAGGCCAGGTCATGACCCGTCGTGGCGATTGGTATTACCTCTTCTATTCCTCAAAGGGCTGCTGCGGTCGCGGCTGCGACTACCAACTCGAGGTCGCCAGGGCGAAAGACCTCAAAGGCCCGTGGGAACCCTCCCTCACCAACCCCATGCTCGCCGCAGGAGAAGATTGGATCTGCCCCGGCCACGGCACCCTCGTAACACTGCCGGACAAACGGGATTACTTCCTCTACCACGCCTACGACGCGAAAGAGAACGTCTACACCGGCCGCCAAGGCCTCTTGGGTGAGATCGCCTGGCAAGCCGATGGCTGGCCCATGTTTGCCACCGGCCCCACTCCCACAAAGACCGCCACCTCCCCCCTCGGCGCCCCGCAAACCCCATCCCCCCTCGACTTCGTCGATAACTTCGATGCCCCCGTCCGCCCGTTCTCCTGGCAATGGGACCTCCGTCACCCACCCCTCACCCGTGTCGAAGATGGCAAGCTCCACCTCACCGTGTCCGATGCGCCCGCACCCGGCCCCGCAGGAACATTCTACGGCATCCGCTTGCAAAGCGGCGACTACACCATCACCGCCCTCATTGACCCCACCGCGCCCGCGCGGCAAGGAATCGCCGTCTATGGCGATGCCAAGAGCGTCCTGTCCCTGCAAATCGAGCAAAAGAATTTGGTAGTCACGAAAGTCGAGAAAGGAGAGACCACACAACTCGCCTCAACACCCCTATCGGAAGACGGCAAACTCCACCTGCGCATGACCGTCCAGGCCGGGCACAAATTCCGCTTCCACTCCAGCGCCAACGGCCATGACTGGAAGCCTGTCTCTGAACAGGAAATCGACGGAGCCTTCCTTCCCCCTTGGGATCGCGCCCCCCGCGCTGGCCTCATCGTCGCCGGTAACCCCGGCGACACCGCCAAGTTCGACTCCTTCGAACTCCACTACCAGCACCCCTGAAGATACTGCCCACAACCGGGGAGGCCAACCCTCTTCCAACGCCAACGGCGTTGAATCCTCCAGCCCGGCGGTTGGCGCGAGCGGGAACCGCGATACGCCTACCCCGGGTTAGGCAGATGAAAGATTCGAACCACAACGTGGTTCCGTACCTCCGGGTTGAAGGTCCCTCCGGACTCCCCCCTCTCTTTGCCAAATCTCCCGTCGCGCCCCGATCCGCCCTCCCAGCCCTCTTTACCGAATTTCCAAATTGTTCAGGGCGCTCGGTAAATCTGAGTCCCGGAAGGGACGACAGAGGCCTTCCTATGAATTCCGCGTGCCGATTGAGATGCCGCACTTCTGGAACTCAGGCCGCGATAGGCCTACCTCTGCGCCCAAGTCTTTCTCTCCATCCACAAATGCCTCGTGTCCTGGGTTTAAGGCACGGGATCTGAAACCGCCGGATTCTGTTGGAAAGCTCGTGAAGCAACGGCAACAACGCGGCACCAATGAAAGAAAGAACCAACCGCGTGGAATCCTCCGCGAATTGCCATTGAAACAATTGGATCAGAAATCCAACGAAAAACGCGCCACCTACAGCGAGCGTCACGATCACGATCCGAGGATGCGAGTTGGATGGCGCGAGAAGCCCCACCACCAGGCCGATTGCGAGTATCAGTAGAAGTTCCATTGGGTAGCGTCGTGTGGTCAATATCACCAGATCCCTCAAACGATTGCCCGGATTGGGTAGAACCGGTTATAGCAAAGCTCGTGCCTTGCCCTTCCACGCTCTCTTTCCTTGCAGTTACAAGGCCTGTGAAACCCTGGTTGTCTTCCTCGCGGGCAATACGCATCGGCACTTGTCCCAAAATGCAATGCGACGGGGATGCCCGCCTCGATGCACGGGCCCAGGTGTACCATTGTGATGCGCCCCTCCGATGATCGCCAGGCCTCAGGTGCGCCACCACGTCTCGGCCTCGGCGTTAAGCCTTGATTCTAGGGCCCCCTCATCGAAATCCTGCACATTGCATTTTCCAATCGCGGAATCTGCAACGCCCGACGCATTGACCCCACTTGCAACCCTGCAACTACGTTGGGAATGACAATTGCTAAGAACGCGACATGGAAAACCACGACCCTAACCACTCCAAAACCGTCGAACTCGAATCAAAGCTTCTCCGCGGCGAGATCTCCGCCGTCGAGACCTACCGCCAAGCCTTGGAAAAATTCGATGGCGAACCCGAAACCGCCATTCTTTCCGACATCATCGCCGATCACGAGGAAGCCGTCGCCATCCTTTCCGAACATCTTGCCGGTCATGGCGGGGACCTTGAAACCTCATCCGGAGTCTGGGGCGGTTTCGCGAAAGCCGTCGAAGGCACTGCCAGGATCTTTGGCGAATCCGCATCTTTGCTCGCTCTCCTTGAGGGCGAGAAGATCGGCATCTCGGATTATGAATCAGCTCTCGGGAATCCCGATGCCGACGAAAGGATCAAGACCATCATCCGCGATCAATTGCTTCCAGGCTCACGCGACCACGTCGCCGCCCTGGAAGCGTTGCGGGCATGAATATCTACTCCTTGTGGCCGTTTCTGCACCCGCCACGCGTTTCAAGAAGCCTTGGTTGTGCGGGCAAGTAATGCGGCGGAGAATTGTCCATTTCCTCCATTTACAATAGCAGCGGCCATGGAATGTTATCTCATGAAAACCCTACGATCCTGCACACTTCGCCTTACCTGTCCCGCTTGTGGCGCCCAAGAGGAAAAGTCCCTCATGGACCTCGCCCAAGTCACCTTCCGCGAAGTCCGGGACCTCTTCAAACTCTTCGATGTCGAATGGGTCTTCGGTAAAACACCCGACCCAGCCCTTTGCGAGGCCGACTGCAAAAGGTGCGGCTGGAGCGCTAAAATAATCCCCCTCCCTTCCGCTCCACATCGGGGTCCACAGAATGCCTGACTGCCCAAACAAAGGCTGGTCACTCGCATTAATTTCCAAAGTAAAAGGTTGCCCTGATCAGCTTCCCTCGCGTCGTAACCGGATGAATGGCTCCTTCTTCCATCGCGTCACGACCATCGCATCACGACTGGATGAATGGCTTCTTCCCCTTCCATCGCGTGACGACCGGACGAATGGCTCCTTCCCCTCTTCCGTCGCGTCGCGACCGAATGAATGTAGCCGTGGCTTTTCAACCCACGGTGAACCCCGCCGCTCGGAAATCTTGTCACGTGGTGACAATCTGCCCTCGGTTCGCCGGAGGGCTCCGCAGTGATCGTTATTAGCCGTAAAGCTTGATTCGCACGGCAACTTCTCTTAGGGATCAAGCCAAACTTCATTGAATCAAAACCCATGATAATGTTCAACACACCTGTCCTCCATACCTTGCAAACAGCCCGGCCGCAAATTTTCCGCCAGCTGACATCCCTGGCTTGCGCGGGATTATTCGGAGCCACTTCCACCAGTCGCGGAGCCGTGGAATTGATCACGGGAGATCAAAACAACAATGTCCATCAACAGGATTCCATCCTGGTGGATTTGTCAGCCGATGGCGACCTTGTATTGTTCTCCAGCGGACCGCCCGCCTCGGGAAGCACCCCTGGCATCACTCAGGGCGGTCTATATGTGAGGAAGCTCTCCACCAACACGCTCACCTACGCCGGGCCGGGAACCGGCGAGGGATCCTTCAGCGATGACGGGCGTTATGTGACATGGCGCGGCAGTGATAACTTCATTTTCTGGCGGGACACCGTGGCCGATATCACCCGCAACATCACTCCGGGTGCCGACGGCGCGTCGCGCCGCCCGATCATGAGCGCGGACGGCCGTTTCGTGGCATACGCCAGCGTCGCTCGCAACGTGGTATCCAACAGTGCCAAGCTGCAACCTGCCGGTCACCCGGGCGTTTATCTGTATGACAGCACCACCCAGACGACGAAGGTAGTGACTCTGTCCAAAGCCGGCAATGCGCTCAGCACCGGACTGGGGGCTTCCGGATCGGTCGCCTCCTCATTCGCGGAATTCGATTTCAGCGCGGACGGAAAATTCATCGTCTTCAGTTCAGATGCCACAAATGACCGGCCCGTCGGCTACCCTGCGGGATTCGTCTGCGTTTACCGGCGCAATCTGGCCACCGGGGCCGTCGACCTGCTCAACAAGACGGCCGGTGGCCAGGTCGCCTTCGGAAACTTCTCGACCCCGCGCACCAGCGCGAATGGAAACCGCGTGGCCTTCATCGGCGGGTTTGTCGGACTCGGCGGGCCGGCGATGATCAGCAGTGTCTCCAATACCTTCGGTTTCGACCTCTATGTGAAGGAGGTCTCGACGGGAGCAACCTGGTGGGCCACCAAAACAACCAATAACGCGGCCAACAGCGGCGCGCTTGATTTCAACACCGCCATCAGCGGAGATGGTCAGACGGTGGCCTTCGGATCATCCGGAACGCAATTCGTCACCGCGAACACCGACCCTGACGCGGGCATCGATGCCTCCGCCGATATCTTCCGGGTGGATCTCCTGGGCGGAGGCGCCGTGAAGACGACCTTGGCCACCAGTTCGCCTGACGGCAGCGGCAATGTCACGTATCGGTTCGGGCCGTTCCTCCCCGGCAATGGCGACTACACCGCCTTTTCAACCGGCCAGCTTGAAGCGATGTTGGGCACGGGAAGCGGCGACGCGTTCTTTTTCCAAGGCGTCAGCGTCAGCGCGCCAGTGATTCCCAGCACCCCGGAGATCGGAGTGCAACTAGGCACCACCGCCCTCACGGACGGCAAGTCCACCACTTCTTTTGGCACTGTCAAGGTCGGCAAGAAAGGCGCGGCCAAGACCTACACGATTAAAAACAGCGGTAACGCGGTACTTTCCGGACTGGGAGTGACGATCATCGGCCCCCACCGGAAGGATTTCCTGCTCGCACCGCCGGCGAAAAACTCGCTGGCCGGTGGAGCAAGCATTCCTTTCAAGATCACGTTCAAGCCGGGCGCCAAAGGCCCCCGCACCGCGACGATCCAGATCAAGAGCAACGACGCCAACGAGAGCCCCTTTGACATCAAAGTCTCCGGAACTGGCGGCAAAAAATAGGATCTAACATTTTGTGGCACCGACGCCGTGCCCAGCTCGGACGGCTGCCTGGCGAACCGCCGGGAAAATCATTGGCATCCCCTCCTCAAGGTGACACACCGGCGGAGGCCAGCGCATCAAACGCCGCAAGGACTGAACGCAAGCCACGGCGCGATCGGATCCC
>CAXTTX010000251.1:0-8020 GCA_964247045.1 uncultured Verrucomicrobiales bacterium
CCTCATCGCGGTCGAGAATCCCACGCTGGCTTTCTCAATGGTCGTCCGGCACTTCGCCGCCGCCCTCCGCAAGTTCACCCCGGGCATCCATCCCCGCGCCTACGTCGATCCCTCCGTCACCATCGATCCGGAAAAATCCCGCGTCGATGCCGGTGCCGTCATCATGGCCGGTGCCATCATTGGCGATGGCTCGGACATCGGCCCGAACTGCGTCGTCGGCGACCAGGTGGTCATGGGCAAGGACTGTCACATCATGGCCAATGTCACCATCCGCGAGCGTTGCGTCCTCGGTGACCGCGTCATCCTGCAACCCGGCTGCGTCATCGGCGCGGACGGTTTCGGCTACGAATATTCCGGCGGCAAGCACGTGAAAATCGACCAGGTCGGCATCGTCGATATCCACGACGATGTGGAAGTGGGCGCCAACACTTCGATCGACCGCGCCAGGTTCGGCAAGACCATCATTGGCGAAGGCACCAAGATCGACAGCCTCGTGCAGATCGGCCACAACACCGTCATCGGCAAGCACTGCCTCATCGTCGCCCTCACCGGTATCTCCGGCAGTACCCACATCGGCAACAACGTCACCCTTGCCGGTCAGGTCGGCGTCGTCGGTCACATCTCCATTGGAGACAACACCATTCTAACTGCCCGTTCCGGCGCGACGACCAATCTCCCCGGGGGACAAACCTACTCCGGCCGCCCGGCCAAGCCCTTCCGGGAGGAAATGAAACTCCGCGCCCAGGTCCGTCGCCTCCCCAAGCTCGTCGACCGCGTGAAAGCCCTCGAAGCCGCCCTCAAGATCTCCTCCACCGACGTGGACTGAGACCGTCTTCAAGGCAGGGACCTTTATCCCTAAAGGTCCGGCTGTGGCAGGCCACACTTCAGCTAACAGGCGGAGGTCCTTGGTAAGGCAGCGGGAACATTTGTCCTCATCAGGACTCCCGCCTGCTGTTGATTGAAACGATCGCGTTCACCAAAAATCCCAGCAGGACCCCCGCCCCCAGCACCATCCAGAACCCCTGGTCCGCGATCATCGTCTCCGGTGAATTCATCCCGAACACCGCCACGATCGTCGCCAGCGGCAGGAAGAATGCCGCCAGGCGGTTCAACCTTCTTGCCTCCTGGTTCGCGATCTCCGCGGAAATCGCCTGCTGGTTCGCCGCTTCCGCCACCGTGAAATCCATCCCCGCCTTCGCGTCCGCCGCCACCAGTTCCACACCCCGTTCCAGATCCGCCGCTTGGTCGCGGAAGTTGATGATCCGCATGTCCCCCGGCAACTCCTGCCGGGCCGCTTGGAAAACCTCCGCCATGTTGCGCGTCGCTCGTTGCAGCGGCGTCACCCGCCGCATCACGTCGAAGTACTGGCGCGCCGTCTTCGCGGACTCCACCAGTTCGTCCAGTTCATGGACCGCCGTCCGATAGGCCGCCAGGTGGGCATCCAGCCCGCTCAGGCCACCCGCCATCGGGGAACTCTTCCATTCCCCTTCCGGCGTCCGCCACGCCACCATCGCGTTCCGGAGTTCATCATCCTCCGCCTTGGGCACCTGGTGGAGCAGCAGGAGGATGTGGTCCTCCTCGCTGACCATCCGCTGCTTGCCCACCGATTCACCCAACCGTCTCCGGATCGCGTCCGGCAGGAGCCACACATTCGGGATGTAAGCGAGCTTCGCCATGCCTGTAGCAGCGCATTTCCCCAACAGATAAACAAGCCTGCGCTGCCTCCAATTTCCCACGATTTTTCCAATCCCCCCGCCATACCTGTCCTCGCTTTGGGGACTACCCGTCTCCTCCGGTTCTCCCCACCCTCCTCGAAACCCAAATCCATGACCCGTCTCCTTCTCCTCCTTGCCCTGCCGGTCCTCGCCCACGCTGAAACCCCCACCGCCCTCCCGGCTAGTGACGGCTGGAAACCTCTCCTCGACGAAAAGCTTTCCCAATGGGACATCTGGCTCGGCTCGCCACACATCTCGGTCAAAGGCCTCCCCGACGGCACTCCCCAAAGCAAGGACGGCCACGAAGGTACCCCGCTCGCAACCAAGGACCCGAAAAACGTCTTCACCACCCGCATGGAAAATGGCGAACCCGTCCTCGCCATCAGCGGTGAAATCTTCGGTGCCGTGACCACGAAAGAACCGTTCTCCAACTACCACTTCCGCGCCCAGGTGAAATGGGGCGAACGCACCTGGGAACCCCGCCTCAACGACACCCGCGACAGCGGCATCCTCTATCACTGCGTCGGCAAGGACGGCGCCATGTGGAACGCGTGGAAACGTTCCATCGAGTTCCAGGTCCAGGAGGGCGATTTCGGCGACCTCTTCATGATTGCCGGCACCCGCTGCGACGTCCCCTCCACCCGCAAGGAAGACAAACGCTGGCACTACAATCCCGCTGCCGAAATCAAAACCTTCGGGGCAGGGGAGGGGACCGTCGAAGGCAACCCCGTCGGCAACGGTGGCGACTTCGAACTCCCGCGCGGCGAATGGAACACCATTGAAATCTACACCTTCGGCCGCGATGCCGTCCACATCGTCAATGGCCACGTCGTCTTCGTCATCCGCAACATCGCCGAAGCCGACGGCAAGCCCCTGTTAGCCGGCCCGCTCCAGATCCAGAGCGAAGGCGCGGAATGCCTATACCGCCGTATCTCTATCCGCCCCATCAGCGGGCTTCCCGCCGAAATCCGCAAGCTTGCCCGCCTCTAACGGCTGCCACGGCCGCCGCAGGCGTAAGGAGCAACGACATTCCTGTCGTTGGCAGCGCGCGTGGACGTGATGGCGCGGATAACATCCTTGCCACGTCGCCGCGAATCATCCTTAAGCAGCAAGGACGGTTGCTGTCCTCCTGTCTTCCAGGCTCGGCCGAAGGCCGGGTCCTTGGACTGCGGAAGCCCTGCTGCGAGCCCGGACGCGTGATTGCCAGGAGGGTCGTACCATTGGGAAACCCTGCATTGAGGGGGGAACAAACGACCATCACTTCCCGGTCCCTGTCTCGCCTCACTTCCTCATCAACTCCTTCGTCACCCCTGCGATCCGCGCTTCACGTGCCTCCATCGGCCACCAGTACTCCATCGGCGGCAGCCCATGGCCTTCCTGCCCGGCGTCCGCTTCGCTCAGTACTTTCGCCGCCACATCCGCCCTCCTGACGAAAATGATTTCGCCGGGTTTCAGCGCGAAGTCGGGATCGTTCGGGACAGGCCGGCTGAAGGATACCTTGCCGCCATCCTTCATCTGCCAATCCGTAAGGCGCCTGGGATCCAGATTGATCGACGCGCACTCTACTTGGTTTGTTAGCAATCCCGCCAGGGCCGCCTTGAAGGGCTCCGTTCCGGTCACACCTTGCTTCCGCCATTCACGCAAGAGACTCTCCAAGTCGGCTCGGCCCAGCTTCGCCAGACACCAGGGCGATTGAGGGTCCGTCCACAGCCCATCGCGGCTGCGCTTGAGTCCGGGCGAATCGCCGTGGATCGCGAGCATCCGGGTGACCGTCTCTCCCGTGTAGAGATCCTGATATTGGTCCGGCCCCAGCCCCCAGGCCATTTTCTCGAACAAGCGCAGGGAATCCGCCGAATCCGCCGCTGTGATATCGATGAACTGCTTCAGCAGGAAAACAGATGATTTCCAACTTTCACGGGCAATCCAGTCGTCCACCTGCCGCGCGATCCCGGCGCGCCCGCGCGAGGGATCCCATCCCAGCAGATAGATGAGCATCTGGCAGCGGAAGATCTCCCTGTCGTAATTTTTACTACCCTCCAAAATTCGCTTCTCCAACAGGTCGGAGACTGAAGGGGTACTTCGGTCCCGCAGGACCTCGCCGGGAAGCGGTGCCGCGGTCTCTTTTTTGCCTTCCCTTGCGAAAGGGTCGGCGGGAAACAGGGTGCCGGCCGCGCGGATATAGGCGGATGTCGAAGCCGTGTCGTCGTTGAGAACCCGGTAAGCCCGTTCCATGCCGGTGGCCCTGCCGTATTTCATCCACCTGGCGCGGAGCGTTTGCGCCGCCGTGGCACGGGCCTTGTCGCTGCCGGCGTTCAGGATATCCACCTCCATGTCCAGAATCTGCCCGAGCGCGGCCAGCGCGACCATATGCACACCCAGCAGGGTGTGGCCCTGCGGTCCGCGCGATAGCGCGCTCTGCCAGGGATTGACGGTCCGCGTGAGCCGCCGGTCGTTGGCAAGACAATCTAACAATGGCTCGACTGCCTCGTCGCCTTTTTCAACCAGCGCCCACACGAGGGGAGAACTTGTGAAAAAGATCTCCGGTCGGCTTCCGTTCCTCGGCAGGGTCACGCGGTCAAGCGCGTCGACCAAGGCGGGCACTCCCGGATGGGTGCCGAGGAAAGTGCGGGTATCAAAGGGACCTGTCTTGCCCTCGCGGATCATGCGTTCGCACTCGGCTTTCAGCGCGGAAAAATCGCTCGTCGTGACAGCGACAGGAGTTTCGTCGGCCTCATCCTCCTCATCTGCTGGCGTCTTCGCCAGCGCCTTCGCTTTCTTCTTGGTTTTCGTGATGGCTTTCGCCTTCACCGGCGCTTTGGCCTTCGACACGGTGGCCGGCTTGGAAAGGAAGGGTTTCATGCGCTCCAGCTCGTAAAGCGAGGCGAGTGCCATCCGCGCGTCGCCACGGAGATAGGCGCAGACCGCCCGGTTGTGGAGACTCCGCAACCATTCATTTGCCAGCACCGGAGCCGAGGTCCGCCACAAGCGATCCAGCCGCTTGAGCACCGCAGTGGCGGCATCCGTTTTCCCGAAGCGTGTTAGATAAAGTCCATGGAAGAAGATGGCTTGGTCCGGCATGACCTCGGCCGCTTCCCCGGAAGGCGACCCACCGGGCACGGGCTCGTTTACCAGAAAGGCCGCGACGGTTTTCTCGAAATCCGCGTTAGCGGGCGGGCGGACGAGCGGGTAAATGAGTCCATTCCACGCGATGGCATAGGAGACCCCGTCGCCCGTGGCGGGCAGGACCCAGCCCTCGGTTTCCTTCACCTCGCGCCCGCCCAGGCTGTCGCCCACCACAATGGATATCTTCTGATAAGGAAGACCGCCCGGGTCGGGAATGCCCGATTCTAACAAAGACTTGAGCGCCCCGGCGAAGGGACCTTCGAATGAAAGATCCGCCGCATTGCCCGGATAAGCATGCGTGGGAAATTCGGTGGACCGCGCCATTGGCACGATCACCACCGCCTCTGCTCCCTTTTTCACCGCGTCCAGCGCGGCATCCTGCCCAAAGGCAATTCCTCCCGCCATGGGCAGGAAAACAAATCCCAAGGCGAGCAAGCGGAGCTTCATGATCCCGCCTTCACCGCGCCGCCACCAGGTCATACCCCCGCCAGTCCCCGATCGTGATCTCCGCGAACTCCCCGACCGGAATCGACTCGTCCACCATCACCGACCCATCGATCTCCGGCGCGTCCCACTGCGTCCGCCCCACCCCCGGATGCTCCACCAGCACGCGGACCTGCTTGCCCACCTGCGCCTGGTTCGTTTCCCCGGCGATCTTCTGCAGCTTCGCCATCGCGCGCGACCATCTGCTGGAGCGCGTCCTGTGGTGCAGTTGCCCGTCCATCTTGTAGGCACGCGTCCCTTCCTCCTTCGAGTATTGGAACACGCCCGCCCGCTCGAAGCGGAACTCCTCGATAAACTCCAGCAGCTCCTGGAAATCCTCCTCCGTCTCCCCGGGGAAACCGACGATGAACGTCGTGCGGATGCCCAGATCCGGGATCCCCGCGCGCATGCGGCGCAGCAGGTCGCGGATATAGTCCCCGCTCGTCACCCGCTTCATCGCGGTCAACATCCTGTCGGAAATATGCTGCAGCGGGATGTCCACATACTTCGCCACCTTCTCGCACTCCGCGATCGTGGTGATCAATTCATCCGACCAATGCGCCGGGTGCGTGTAAAGCAGCCTCACCCAGAAATCCCCCTCGATCTTGTTGATCTCCCGCAGCAGCGTGGAAAGCGACTCACCCCGCGTCGAGTCCACCGGGGAGCTCGGCTTCGGCCGCTCGCCCTCCCACTGGTCCATGCCGAAGTAGGTGGTGTCCTGTGAAATCAAATTGATCTCCTTCACGCCGGCTTTCACCAGCGCCTCCACCTCCCGCACCACACTCTCCTGCGTGCGTGAGCGATGCCGCCCCCGGATCTGCGGGATGATGCAGAACGTGCACGTGTGGTTGCACCCTTCCGCGATCTTCACATACGCGAAATGGTCCGGCGTCAGCCGCATCCGCGGCGTCGAGTAGTCCGGCACGTATTGCGGCTTCAGCGTCACGAAATCCCGCGGATCATCCGTCGCCGCCGGTCCCTCGTCCTTGGAAACCTCCGCCGCGTTGTTCTTGCCTAACAAGTTCTCGATGATCGGCACCACCTTCGTAATCTGGTCCAGGCCGATGAACGCATCCACTTCCGGCATGATCCCCGGCAGGTCCTTCGCGAACCGCTGCGAAAGACAGCCCGCCACGATGATCTTCTGCTTCGCCCGCTCCGGATCCTCCCCACGGTCCTTCACCGCCCCGAAGATCGCCTCGATCGACTCCTGCTTCGCCATGTCGATGAACGAACACGTGTTTACGATCAGCACGTCCGCCAGTTCCGGATCCGGCGTCAGCGACATGCCGGCCTGCGCCAGGTGGCCGATCATGACTTCGGAGTCGATCAGGTTCTTCGCGCAGCCGAGTGAAATGAGGCCAACCGTGGTGGACATGGAAAATGCTGGGGTTCGGATAAAGGCAACAGGCGTGGCTCGCCTTTCGCGATGGAAAAACCGACGTTTCGTTAGAACGGCGGCGGCAAAATCAGTTCGTCACCCGGTGTCGGCTCCACCGGACCGAAGCCCGGCATCGGATTCGCGATCCCGCCTTCGGTTTGCACGTCCGTCACCTTCAGTTGTCCCAGGATGCCTGTCTTCCGGCGGATCGCCAGGACCGTGCCCACTTGCACCTGCTCGGGCATCATCACCGCGAAGGTCACGAACGTCCCGTTGTTTGGATCCTTCACAAACTCCTGGACCTTCCCAATCAGCAGCGCATCGCTGATCAGCCGCGCCCGGCGCAACTCGCTGTCGCTGCTCTCCACCTTGCGTTGCCCCATCAGGCCTTCCTCGGCCTGCTCCAGCTTCTTGTCCCGCGTCTCCGCTTCCGCCAGCGCGCGTTTCTGGTCTTCCACTTGCAGTTTCAGGGCCTCCACATCAGCCGCGCTCGGTGCCGAGGTGACGTTGGAAACCGTCTCGCTGCGGATCTGCTGCATCTCTTTCTCCCGCAACAGCCGGTCTTGGTCCGCGCGCAATTCCCTCACTTGCTTTTCCAGCTTCGCGATCTCATCCGCGGGCGCGCTTCTCACTCCCGTCTGCATGCCCTGCCAGGAGACGGCCAGCGCGCCGAGCAGCAGCGCGATGGTGGCGCCAAGGAGAAGTTTCATCGTGTCCATGCGGGCGACCTTGGATGGCCGGGGAGCGGATGTCAACGCGGCGCGAGCCCCGCCAAATCCACCCCTTCAGGCGTTTTTCCGGTGATGGTAAGTTGACCTATTGGGTGGTTTGCAGCCGGTTCAGATGCTGCCGCACCGAGTCGGGAATCGCGTTCTTGCTCGCCCACGTCAGCGCTGCCGGCGCGTCACGCTCATACCAAGCGTCCAGCGTCCGCCGGTAAAGTTGCTCCCGTTGCCCCTGGTCCCCGATCCGCTCGATCTGTCCCGCCGCCGTCGCCGGATCACTCCCGAACGCGCCCCAGACAAATCCCTGCACCAGCCGGTCCGTCACGTCGTTTGGATACCGGTCCATCAGCCCGATCGCCGCCTTCGGATTCTCCCCGGCGATGCTTCCCACCACGCCGCGCAGCGCGTTCGTCCGGTTCTCGCCCGCTGGCAGCGCGTTGAAGGAATTCAGCGCCGCCTGTTGGTCCGTCGCCGCCCAGATCTGGTAAACATCGTCCATCCGCCGTTGCGTCGCCTCGCCCGGGTTCGCCAGCAGCCAGGAAACCGTCCCCGCCGGGTCCTCGTGCGCCAGCCGTTCCGCCACCCGCGTGATC
>CAXTTX010000252.1:0-1699 GCA_964247045.1 uncultured Verrucomicrobiales bacterium
CCAGGCGGTCTTCTCAATCCTTGGCGAACGGGTGGAAGGCTCCCGCGTGCTCGATCTCTTTGCCGGTTCCGGTGCCTTGGGTTTGGAAGCGCTGAGTCGCGGGGCCAGATCCTGCATTTTCATCGACGAGCATCGGCAGGCCACCGCCGTCATCGCGGAAAATCTGGCCAAGGCCCGCCTTGAGGGCGGCCATGCGGTCAAATCGGAAGTGATTCCCTATCTCAAGCGGGATGCCGCGGTTTACGACCTGATTTTCGCCGATCCGCCGTATTGGAAATACCATGGCGACAAGGACCACGCCGGTGACCTCCTCAAAAGCGGTTTGCTGCCACCGCGCCTCGCGCCGGACGGTTGTTGTGTCGTGGAGATTTCCGCCAACCAGGCAACGCCGGAAACGGCGGAATTGGAACTGGTCACCCGCCGCGAATACGGCAGCAGCGCGATCTTGATTTACGGCCTCCCCGGCAACACCTAACCCTGTCCGCGATGCGTTTGTTTTTCGCCCTCGCGATCTACCGGCTGATCCTGCCGCTGCTTTTCATCGCGGCGTTTCCGGGTTGGGTGGTGAAAATGCTGAAACGCGGGGGCTTCCGCACCCGCCTGGGGGAACGGGTGGCCATCTACCGGTCTGCACTCGAATACGAACCTTGCGGGCAGGTGCATTTCCACGCGGTCAGCGTCGGGGAATCATTGCTCGCCATCAAACTCATCCGCGAATGGTTGTTGGACGAGCCGGAGCGACGCTTCGTGCTCGCGACCGGCACGGCCACCGGCCACGCGGTAGCCAGCGCGGCGGAAATTCCCGGATTGCGCGTGACCTACTCCCCGCTGGATTTCCGCTGGATGGTGAAGAGATATCTGGACCGCTTCGAACCATCCCAGATCGTTCTCGTGGAAGGAGAGGTCTGGCCAAATCTCCTGCTGGAGTGCAAAAGCCGGAACATTCCCGTTAGACTGGTCAACGCACGGATGTCGCCCCGCTCCGGACGCCGCTTCCGGAAGTTCGCCTCCTGGTTGCGGCCGGTCTTTTCCCTGCTGGAATCCGTCGCCATCCAGGAACCGGAAGACGCGGCGGTGTGGGAACTGCTCGGCATCGATGGCGGCCACGTCCATATGACGGGCAGCCTGAAATTCGATCCCGGCAGCGGTGCGAGGCCCGCGCGACAGCCCGTCTATCAGGCGATGCTGGATGCCTTCGGCGATGGCAGGCCGCTGGTCATGGCCGCGAGCACCCATCCCGGCGAGGAAGTCTGGATCGCGACGGCCATCCGTGAGGCGGGTCGCTCGGCTCTGCCCGTGATCGTTCCCCGCCATGCCGAACGCCGGCAGGAAGTGAAAACAGAACTCGAAAAGGCGGGCTTCGAGGTGATCCTTCGTTCCGCTTTCCGCGAGCCGGAGCGCCCGGGCGAGGCCTGCCTCGTCATCGACTCCACCGGCGAATTGCGCGACTGGACGGCGCATGCGGACGTGGTGCTCATCGGGAAAAGTTTTCTATCAACCGGCGGCCAGAACCCCTGCGAGGCAATTGTCGCGGGCAAGCCCGTCATCACCGGCCCGCACATGGAAAATTTCCAGCCGCTCGTGAAACACCTCCTCGAAGCGAAGGCCTGCCTTTCCGTGACCGGACACGCCGCCCTCCGCGACGCCGTTCTAACCGCGCTGGATCCGCGCGAGTCGCGCGAACTCGCGCGCAAGGCCT
>CAXTTX010000252.1:1709-6487 GCA_964247045.1 uncultured Verrucomicrobiales bacterium
CCTGCTGCGGCCGGAATTGGCCCCCTAAATTGCCGCAAGCGGAGTTTGTCTTTTGAAAAACCCTCCCTACAATGCGTGCCGTGAGCGACTCTGAAACCGATCCCTTGAGCAGCCTTCTCTCCAGTTTCGCGCTGGGACCCGCGTGGGCACGCGGCGACAGCGCGAAAAAGGAGGGCAAGCCGAAAAGTTTTCCGGGTGAGGGACGCCCGCCGCGCCGGGACGACCAAGGACGGGGCCCGCGCCAAGGCGGACCACCACGCGACCGGGACGGCGGCGACAACCGCAATTTCCGTGGACGCGATTCGCGGGATGATCGCCGCGACGGTCCCCAGCGTCAGGAGGAAGTGGGGCCGGAGGAGGGAGTACGCGTCACCATCGTGCCGGACCCGCACGCCGTGCATCTCATTGGAAAGGAAGTCCATCAGGTCGCCCGGGTTTACGCCTTGTTCGACGTCGCGAAGATTCTCCTCGCGGAAAAAAGCCGCTGCCGCGCCGTTTACGAGGCACCGGAACCCCACGCGCCGCTTATCCGCGGTAAGCTGGAGGAATCGCTTTTCCTGAGCCGTGACGAGGCGGTCCAGCACCTTTGGAACTCCCCCCTTCGCGAGGAGTTGATCGAGGAGGAAACCATCGAGGTCGAGCCGCCCACTGGTAATTTCCAGGCGATCGCCCGCTGCGGGATCTCCGGCGAATGGCTGGGTCCCGTGAACTTCCATTCCTACCAGACCAATCTCCGTCGTCTCCATCGCGAGCGTTTTTCGAGAATGCCGTTTGAGCTCTATGCCTCGAAAGTGCGGACCGAACGCGGCGAGGAGGCGGTGAACGCTTGGCTGGAAACGATGAAGAAAAAGACCCGCTGGCGGATCAAGGGCGATGACGAGGAAGCCTGGCTCGGCGACCGCGCGGAAGCCGAGCGCGCCCTCGCGACGCGCTGCTTTGACAAGGCCTACGAGGAAACCCGCATGGCCGAAGTCTCGGGCGCGATTCCCGCGAAGAATCTTTCCCCTTCCCTGCTGACCTCGCTGCGCCTGTCGGGAAGCCACGCGCGCCAGCACCCCGCGATCCTGATCCCGTCGGTTTGCCGCGCGGTCGAGGCGGAGCATCTTCCGGTCTTCAAACGCCAGGGCAAACTCCACACCGGCCCCGCCCGCCCGCACCCGCTCCCGCCCAACGCGGTCCTCGCGGAGCGCCCCGGGATCATGGTGGCCTGGATCCGCGAAAATTCCCCGGCGAAGCTCGAAGGGCTCTGGAAAGCCGTCCTTCCCGAAGGCAGCACCGCCCCCCCGGCCGACTACGCCGCCGATCTTTTCTGGCTCCTGCACCAGGGCCACATCCTGCTCTACACCGACGACACCCTCGTCGTGCAGGAAACCCGCGAGGCCACCCAACCCGGCACCACCGGCGAAGGAAAGAAGGCCAAGAAAAAGAAGAAAAAGAAGACCGGCGAAGGCGGAGCGGCGATTGCCGGCGCCGCTTCGGCGGAAGAGGAATCAACGACCGGGGAAGACGAATCCGGCGAGGAACCGGTCACGGACGCCAAATCTGTAGCCCACGCGGAAGCCACGCCTGCTGCGGAAGTGCCCGTTCAGGAGGCACCTGCTGTGGAAGAAGCGCCTCCTGTGGAAGAAGCACCCGCTGTGGAAGATGCGCCTGCTGTGGAAGAACCCGCGCCAGAGCCCGCTCCCGAGCCGGAGCCGCCATCCACATCTTCTGCTCCTGAAGCCATTCCATCTTCCGAATCGGAACCCGAGCCCGACTTTTCTGGTGCGCCGGTTGGCGAAGAAGCCCCGGAACCCGCCGCTCCTTCACCCGTTGGAGACGAGGCAACTCGGGAAGAAAAACCCCATTTCACGGATTGATTCACGGGAATTGAAAATTCATCCCCGTTTCTTCCGCAGAGGGTTGACGCCGTCCCCGTGCTATGGTTCAACCCTCCCGACCCTGCAACACGGAACGGTGGCTGAGTGGTCGAAAGCACTCCCTTGCTAAGGGAACGTACGGGTAACCGTACCGAGGGTTCGAATCCCTCCCGTTCCGCCACGACCCTAGTCCCGCCCGCGGGACTGGGGTCGTGGCGTTTACGGGAGGGTCAAGACGCCTGTTGAGTGTAGCGAGAGGGTTCGAATGCGAAAGCGAGCTTCGCGAGCAAATCCCATTCTCGGCGACAGCCGCAATCTGGCATGGAGGCGCAGCCTCAAAGCCACGCGAGCGCTCGCGAGCAATCCTATAAAAGGCGAAGCCGACTCCGCTTGGATTTGCGAAGCGAATCAATCCCTCCCGGTCACCAGGGTGCCGACTTCCGTCCCCTGTCCCTCCGATAGACACCCGGGAGCCCCTTGATTTCTCCGGTTGACCGCCCGATAACCCCGGAGTTCTCCGGGCCAAGGGACCTTCCGGTGGTCCGCTGTCCAAGGCGAAGGGTGGGAAGGGCATCGAATCTCTCCATCAATCCACCCCAGGGCCCCGGAGATGGCGTCCACGACCAATCAAGAAGCCGCATCGTTCATGATCCAAGCCATCAACAGCCAAACCCTCACGCGGAAGGGATTTTTCGATCCACAAACCAGCGGCTACCTCGCCATCTACGGGGTCGTTATCATTTGGGCCGGATTCGCGTTGACGCTTCGCGCCATCGGCACCTCGCCACTCGCACCGGCTGATGTCGCGCTCATGCGCTTTTCCATTCCCGCCATCGGGTTGCTGCCTTTCCTGCCAAGCCGTCTGGCGCGGATGAAAAAACTCGGCTTTCGGGATGCGCTGATGGTGCTCTTCGGGGGAGTCCCCTTCTTTTTCATCGCCACGGAAGGTGCCCGCACGACTTGCGCCGCACATGTAGGTGCCCTCATCGCCGGAACCGCTCCGCTCGCGGTCGGCATCGTCAGCTACTTTCTCGAGCGCAAGTGTATCCCCCGCAGGCAGTGGTTTCCCTTGGCCCTGATCGTCACGGGTGCCATTGGCATCATCGCTGCGCACGGCACCAGGGTGACGGCGGACACCTGGCGCGGTGTCGGGTTCCTGCTCATGGCAAGCATTCTCTGGGG
Organism: uncultured Verrucomicrobiales bacterium; assembly: GCA_964247045.1. Classification (GTDB taxonomy): domain Bacteria; phylum Verrucomicrobiota; class Verrucomicrobiia; order Verrucomicrobiales; family Akkermansiaceae; genus Luteolibacter. The sequence goes on from CAXTTX010000252.1 coordinate 4,751, forward strand.
CACCTACACCATCGGCCTCCGCCGGTCCGGATTGGACGCTGTGGGAAATGCCCTGCTACTTGCCATCGGCTCTTTCATTGCCCTGCTCGCCATGATCCTCACCGGGGTCGCGCCCAGCCATCTAGGCAGTTTCACCTTCCACCAAGCGCTGCCCTTCATTCTGATCCAAGGGCTCGGCGTGGGCTTGCTGGCCACCCTCGGCTACGCCCTCGCCATCACGCGGCTTGGCACAGCCAAGAGCGCCACCATCGGCTCCCTCGCACCCGCGCTTGCCTCGCTTCTCGCCATCCCGGTTCTCGGCGAGCCACTGGGCCTTGGCACGGCAGCGAGCATCCTTGTCATCACCACGGGGGTGATCCTCGCCAACCGCTCCGTATCCTGATCTACCGCAAAACCGATGATCTCCCGTCTCCCATCCGCAGAATCCGATCCACTCTGGGCACTCACCGCCGAGTGCGAGGACGACCGCCGGCCGGACAAGATCGACCTGGTCGTCGGTGTTTATCGGGACGCGGCCGGCCGCACTCCGGTCATGCGTTCCGTGCAAGAAGCCGAGGCCCGCCTCGCCTCCGCCGCCCTCTCGAAATCCTACCGGGGCCTGTCCGGAAACCTGGACTTCATCGGGGGCATCGCCCGCCTCCTCCTCGGTGCTGGGAGCCCCACCTTGGATCGCCAATATACCATCCAAACCGTCGGTGGCACCGGAGCCCTGCGCATGCTGGCCGATTTCATCCCGCGGGTCTCCCCACGTGCCACGGTCTGGATCACCGATCCAAGCTACGTCAACCACCGCCCCATCATGGCCGCCGCCGGCCTAACAGCAAAAACCTTCCGCTGGCAGGAAAATGAACACGGCCTTGATCTCCACACTGCCTTGGAAGACCTGCGCCATGCCCGACCCGGAGATGTCCTGCTGCTCCACGGCTGTTGCCACAACCCCTCCGGCATCGATCCTTCACCGGATCATTGGCGGGCCTTTTCCCGCTGGTGCCGGGAGAAGCAGGTCATTCCCCTGATCGACATGGCCTACCAAGGCTTCGGCGATGGCCTTGATACCGATGCCGCCGGGCTTCGCCTCATGGCCAGCGAGCAGGAGCTCATGCTTGTCGCCGCGAGTTGCTCGAAGAACATGGGCCTCTATTGCGAACGCACCGGTGCGGCCACGATCATCGCCCCGGACGATCATCCGCTCGCGAATATCCGCTTCACTCTGGAAAGGATCGCACGCGCGAATTACTCCATGCCACCGGACCACGGCTCGGCAATCGCCGCCATGCTTCTTGGAGATCCGGAACAATGGCATCTGGAATTGGAAGCCTGCCGCCTGCGTGTTGCCGGCATCCGCCATGATCTCGCCAAGAGACTTCATGATCTCGGCGCCCCCGGAAAATTCCAGAGCCTCCGCCATCAAAAGGGCATGTTTTCCCTCCTGCCGCTGGATCCCGCGGAAATGATTCGTCTCCGCCAGGAATTCGCGGTTTATGGCACCTCCACCGGCCGCATCAATATCGCGGGACTCGCCCCCCGGCAGGTCTCCAGACTCGCACGCGCACTCATTGCAGTGTCCGGAAATACGGTGGGGAGATCTCCCTAGTCACGGAAAGAGGCGCCATCCGGACGGGTCAACAGCCAAAAAGCGAGAATCGCCCCCTTGCGGCCCGGCCTCCCGAACCGGTTGAGGCTCAGCCTTGGGGAGGCGGAAATGGTCCGGATCACCCGAAATTCCCCAACCGTGAC
>CAXTTX010000252.1:6497-7996 GCA_964247045.1 uncultured Verrucomicrobiales bacterium
CATGGGAAATGCAACATGCTGCCGGAAATCATGAGTGCCACACGGTTCGATATTCACGTCATTCGCGGGGTAGGAGATGCCCCGGTTTGGCCCGTCGTAGCCCGGTTTCCAACCCAGAACCATGCCCTGGCCGCTCCTGCGGCCCTCCCCGCCGAGGCAGCATCCGTGCCGCCCGTGACATGACGCAGCCAGAGCAACTTCCATCCACCCGCCGCTCGTTTTGGACTTGGATCGTCTGTTTCAGCCTTCTGCTGTGCGGACTGGCCAGCGCCCAGAAGATCCGGCTTGTCGCCGCGAATCTCAGCAGCGGGACGGACCAGTCCTACGATGGCGGTCACGGTGCCCGCATCCTCCAAGGAGTGGATCCGGACGTCGTGATGATCCAGGAGTTCAATGTGGGGGCCAATTCAACCAGCGAACTGCGGGCCTTCGTAACAGCCTATTTTGGAAGCGAATTCTCCTATTATCACCAAGGTGGGAGTTACAACATTCCCAATGGGATTATCAGCCGCTACCCGATTCTTGCATCCGGCAGTTGGAATGATCCTTACATGACGGACCGGGAATTCGCATGGGCCCGCATCGATATCCCCGGCAACAAGGATCTCTGGGCGGTTTCCGTTCACGTGAAGGCCAGCGACGAGCCTGCTGACAGGACGAAGAGGGAAAACGAAGCCATCTCTCTCAAGGGCTACATCGATGCGAATGTACCTGCCGGAGATTATCTGGCGATCGGAGGTGATTTCAACGCCTACAACCGGACCGAGGCACAGTTCACCGTTTATAGCGCGATCGTCAGAACCGTTGCACCGTTTCCTGCGGACAAGCGCGCGACCGGAAGCGAGAACACGAACGCGGGAAGAAGCGAACCCTACGACAATGTTCTGCCGGATCCGGATTTATATGCCCTGCAAGTGCCGGTGGTGATCGGTTCACAGACCTTTGCGGGTGGACTGGTCGTGGATACGCGGGTTTTCTCGCCACTCGCCGACATCAGCCCGGCGGTTTTCTCGGATAGCGGAGCCACCGGCATGCAACATATGGCGGTGGTGAAAGATTACCAGTTACCCACCGCCACTCCACCGACTATCAGCACCACTTCCCCATTGGCAGGCGGAACCGTGGGAACCGCCTATTCGCAAACCTTCGCCGCAACGGGTGGCACATCACCCTACACGTGGACCGTATCCTCCGGAAGCCTTCCCGGTGGTCTATCCTTGAGTTCGGCCGGCGTCCTTTCCGGAAATCCGACGGCGGCGGGCACCTTCACTTTCACCGCACAGGTGGCGGATAGCACATCGTCCACAGCGACGAAGTCGATCTCGGTCACGATCACGCCAACACTTGTCGTTTCCACCGCCTCGCTCACTGCTGGAACCGTCGGAACAGCCTACTCGCAAACCTTGGCGGCAACCGGCGGAACCACGCCCTACACCTGGAATGTCTCCACCGGCACCATCCCCACCGGCCTGACCTTCACCAGCGCGGGCGTGCTTTCC
>CAXTTX010000253.1:0-6392 GCA_964247045.1 uncultured Verrucomicrobiales bacterium
TCCCTGAGGATGCGCGAACCATAGACCACCGTCTCCCGGCCGGACAGGATGGGGGCGATGACTTCGTTGATATCGCTGGGGTCATATTCCAGGTCGGCATCCTGGATAATGAGGATGTCGCCGGTGGCATTCCCGAAACCGGCGCGGACTGCCGCGCCTTTGCCACGATTGTGCGGCAGGTCGATCAGCCGGAGGTTTTGACCCGGATGAGCTTCGATGAACCGCGTGACGCTTTGCTTCGTTCCATCGGAGGAGCCGTCATTTACCACCAGAATTTCCCTTAGGACGCCTTCGGCGAGCCGGAGATCGACGACTTTGGCGAGAAGCTGACCCACCAGGTGTTCCTCGTTGTAGGCGGGGATGATGATGGAGAGGAGCATGATGGATCGGCGGGACAAGGAGTGTTCGCGCCGCGGGGATCGGGCCTTTGAGACTACTTGCGGAACCCGCCGGTCTTGCGGAACTCGACAGCGAGTGTCCTGACGGTGAGGGCAGCGCTTTCGGAGGCCATATGAACGCCGTCGGTGAGTTGGATCTTATCCTTCGGGATTCCCTTGCCCAAGTCCCATAGGGGCACCTGGGCTTCCGCCGCGATGGATTGCGCGAGTTGATCTTGGAATCCACCCGCATCCACACCGGGGGGCATGATGACAATGCGACAGGCGGCCCCGCGTTTTTCCAGCCTGCCGATGATGGCGGCGACTTCCCGGATGAGCTTTTGTTCGCGTTCGCCATCCATTTTTACGGAAGGGGGAGGGACCAAGACGGGAGTGGTGGAGACGGCCACCCTTTCGCCATCGGGGCTGCCAGCGGTACCAATCTTTCGAGCCAACAGGCGGCTGTAGAAGAATGCCGCGGGGCGGGCGGTGGCACTGATGCCGGAAAATTTCCGGCCCGCCTGGAACCAGGGTGACCGCATTGCTTGGGAAATCTCGGTTTCCTTCGGGTCCATCGCCAAGCCCAAGGTATTGGCCTCGATGACCAGGAGCGGTGCTACGGGGAGGATTCCCTGATCCATGGCGCGCAGGGCGTCAACGGCACTGCCGCCGTCACATCCCAGGTTGGCGAAGCCGGTGAAGCCGTTCGCGCGATCCGGAAGCCTGCCGGTGATCGAGGAGCCCAAGAGCATGATGTCCGGTTGGTCCCTGGTGCCGCTCTGGATGCGGGCGACGGATGAGAAAAAATTCGATTCGCTCTTCGCGGTCTTTCCACCGGCGGCGCGCAAGGCGAGAGCCTGCATGCCGAAGCACGCGCCAAGCACCAGGAAGAAGATGGGCAGATAGAAGCGCATGGGGTTGATCCGGCTTGCGGGGAATCAAACAATGGTGTCGAGGTAACGGAGAACCGCGTCGACGTCCGCGTTGAAATCGATCGTGACACCGCTGGTGGCCTCGGGACCGTTTTGACAGAGGATTTTCTTGTAGCGTTGGCCAAGCGAGCGGGTCAGGCCCTCATGATAGGTGACATTGAAGGTGGTGGGAACCATTTCAACGACCTGCCCGCCGGGTTCCATCCAGACCATGTTCGTGAAGGCCGAGCCGTGGGGGCCGAAGAGGATCTTCGCATCCCGATAGAGTTCCATCTGTTCGGCCATGGTGCGGGAGGATTCATCGACGACGACAAAGCCGAGTTCCTTGCAACGCTTGATAATGGGCTCGTCATTGAGGCAGCGGCGGCGGCCGCCGCGGGCGAGGTAGAGTCTTTCCGGCCCCCTGCCAGTCGCGGGTGGCAGCAAATGCTTGCGAAGCAGTTCCGCATTGGGATTGCCCTGGAACCAGCCGGCCATGGGGACGATGGTCAGCTTGTCCGCGGTGACGCCCCGGACGCCCCAGGTGTCGATGACCTGTTCCTTGGGCAGCTTCAACATCTCCAGCAGTTCCTTTTCGTAGCGCCGGTGAATCATGGGATAGCAAATCTTCGCGCCGCCGAGATCGGGGCCGAGCTCCTCGCGGAGACGGCAGATTTTCGGAAAAAGCTCGGAAAGGTAGTGGTGGAATCCGAGCCAGCGGTGGGACCAGACGGCGAGAGCGTGATCCACATGCACCTTCGGCTTGGCAAAATCCAGCGAGGCGGCGCGGTTGCCGAAATCCGTGTAAAGGCAATTTCTCCGGTTCACGCGCACGACGCCGCAGGCCATCACTTCGAGGCTTTCCACCTTGCCGCCCAGTTCAAAGGTGGTGGGAACGCCGGCTTTGAAATCGTAACCCAGCGACCGGCAATATTCGATGGTTTCATTGCTGCCGAGGCAATCCGCGCCCCGCATGCGCGAGGCGGCGGCGAGCATGCGGAGGGCCCACTCGCGAAGGGCGTCTTTGGTGCTGGCGGCGAGGCTCTTGAGGACGGTCTTTACAGGCGCGGACATTTTGGGAATCGGGAGATGAGGTCTGGAGGTCGGCTTAAGAAAAACACAGGACTTTTTTTAACCACTGATTGCACAGATTTACTGATTGAAGAGTGGGTTGTTGGAGCCCAGGAGGTGGGATCGTCATCGACGATCAGGCGGTCAGGCGGTCCACTTCTGCAAGAGCCATGCCGACCACCTGGTCCATATTGTAATAGCGGTAGGTGGCGAGGCGACCGATGAAGGAGACGCCGGTTTCGGCGTCCGCCTTTTCCTTGTAACGTTTGTAGAGTGCGGCGGCATCCGGAGCGGGAATGGGATAGTAGGCCTCCTTGCCGGGGCCGAAGTCGTCGGGATATTCGCGGACGATGGTGGTGTTCGCGCAAAGCTGGCCGGTGGCGTGCTTGACCTCGACGATGCGGGTGAACTCTTCCTCGTTCGGGTAGTTCACCTGCATGGCGGGCTGCCAGAAGCCGGGTTTTCCGGAGATTGCCTCGCGTTCGACAAGTTGCTCCGGAGTGAAGGATTCGTTCTCGAAGCGGAGCGAACGGTAGGGAAGCTGGCCGAAGCAATTGTCGAAGTATTCGTCGATAGGACCGGTGTAGATCATGTGGCCGTATTCGAGATGCGGCAGGACCTCGCGGTAGTCGGTTTTCAAAAGGATGCGGATGTTGTCGCCGCAGGCCTCGACCATGCGCTCGAACATGCGGGTGTAGCCGGCCTTGGGGAGCGCCTGGAACTCCTCGCGGAGATAACGGTCGTCCCGATTGGTTCGGATGGGGATGCGGCCACAGACGCTGGCATCCAGGTCTTTGGGGTGGCGCTTCCATTGCTTCAGGGTGTAGCCCTTGAAGAATTTTTCATAGAGTTCCCAGCCGACCTGGGAGATGATGACCTCCTCGGAATTCGCCGGATTCTCAATGGGAATGCGGTTTTCCTCCAGCCAGGCTTCCATCTCCTCGCTGGTGGATTCGCGACCGATAATTTGCTCGAAGGTGTTCAGGTTGATCGGGAATTTCCAGTAGCGGTTTTCCGTGTGGGAAAGGATGGCGTAGTCGACCGGGTGCCACTCCGTGAACTGGGAAAGGTAGTCCTTGATCCGCGGCGAGTTGGTGCGGAAGTAATGTGGGCCGTAGTTGTGGATCAGGACTCCATGGTCGTCGTAGCGGTCATAGGAGTTGCCTCCGATATGGCCGCGCTTTTCGACCACGAGGCACTTCTTGCCGAACTGGGTGCAAAGCCGTTCAGCGGCGGTCAGGCCGGCATAACCGGCGCCAATGATGAGGTAGTCGAATTTCCAAGACATGGGAGATGTGCCGAGTGAACAGTGATCAGTGAGCAGAGAAGAGTCTGCCAGTTTCAAGGAGGAGGAGAAGAAATTGAACCGCAGAAGGACGGGATGGACACGGATGGAAGAGACTGAATCGAGCCGGCAGCAAGGGGAAGGGCCCGGTCTTATTTCCAGACGATGAAATCGGCCTGGGAGGAGGCGATGTTGCCGAAAGTTTTGCCCATGAAACGGACAGGGGACGGAATCAGGCCGTCGCGTTCTTCGGGCGCGATGTTGGTGGAAAGATACTCCTTGCTGCCGATCCAGATTTCGTCCGGACCCTTTTCGCGGGGTTTGAGATAGCGGAATCCGTTCCGGGTGTGGACCTTCGGCACGGTCGCCCACATGGTCAGGCAATTGCCTTCGAAGGGGATCTTGTAATCATACAGGTAGCGCGCGGCCCACGGACAGATCAGGACGTGGTGGGAACGATGGTCAATTTGGGAGACCTCGCTCTTCATCGCGGCAACCTGGTTCGCATCGACCGGCTTCTGGAGCAATACGCTGAGAACAACTTTCAAGTTGATGAGGAAGGCGAAGAACGCGCCAACGGCGATGGCCGGTAAAATCTTCCCCGGGAGCAGGGACGCGATCACATACAGCAGGGTGGCGATCTCCAGGATGGGGACCAGCGACTTCGATCTCAAGGGATTGGTTTCGATGCAGATCAGGCAGGACAAGGCGAAAGCGACAGGGATGAGGTAGTGGAGATTCTTGCGATGCCGTCCGATGCCGATGCTCGCAACAATCGCCAGCAGCGTGATGACCAGCAATGGCAGGCGGATCATCACCTGGCTGAAGGCGGTGCTGAGGTGCCAGAAACTGCCAAGGCGATCGAAGAATCCACCTGTGATCGAGAGTTCCTTGTTGATGAGGAGGACACGGGTGAATTCGGAAAACTCGCCGCGGATCATGAGATAGAAGATCCCGAAGACGGCGACCGAGGCGAAGAGGGCATAGGGAATGTCCCGGGCGATGCGCTTGAGAAAAGTCCTAGCGTCCCGTTGTTCCGGCTGCAGGGACAGAATGATCGCGGCCGGATACAGCGGAATGGAGAGACAGGGGGCAGCGGGGTAAACCACGCCGGAAAACGCCAGCAGCAGGAATCCCGCCGTCTTGGAGAACTTGCCGGAGCGCAGGCAAATCACCAGGCCGAGGAAGGATAGCCCGTAGGCGGGAACCTCGCTGCGGAAGCCATCCGCCTGGAAAGCGAGCAGATAGGCGATCGAGCCGACGAAGCTGATCCAAGGGGCGAGGTTGCCGGTTTTCGTGAGGTAGCGGAAGAGAGCGCCGGCTCCCATTAGCATGAACAGCCATTGGTAGGCGAGGAGCGCGCTGGTATTGACCCCAAAGACCTTCATCCAGCCGGCGAGCAGGTAGGTCATGCCCGGGGGGTAGTAGTAAGGTCTTTCCGTGGGGAAGGCCGCCAGCCATTCGCGGACGTAGGGATTGGAGAAGCCCTTGCCCTGGGCCATGCTCAATGCGGATCCAATGGTCGCGAGGTCATCCGGGTAAGGTGTCGGGTATCCTTTGGCAAAGAGGACGATCACGAAAACCGCGACCAGGACCAGCATGATGCCGTACTGGAGATTCCGGTTCGTCCGGACCTGGCTGGGGAAATTCATGAGACCCGGTGGGCAAGGGACATGGTCCTGAGCGGGCAAGGCTTCAGAATTGGAAGTAAATGAAGCCGCGGGGAGCACCGGGATTGGTCAGCATGAGGAAAATCATCAGCGAGTGGACAATGGGTTCCAGCCACGAGTTGCCGAGTCGCGCGGCAAGTGCCTGCCGGTGTTCCTTGAGCCAGCCCCAAGCGTGGTAGAGCACCACGGAAGTGCCATAGAACAGAAGCGCGAAAACGGGCGGTCCAGAGAAACTGTACCGGCCGTTGGTCATGCCGCGGAAGAAGGCCGCGATGTGGGCGAGGTCCGGCATCAGGAATGTGAGCCACAGCAGGGTGACCGCGTGAAACGTCAGGAACCAGCAGAGGCAGGAGGCCAGGATCCCCTTGATGCCCGGTGATGCGGGCACCTCCGTCTTGGAAGAAGCCACGCTCTTTCCGCCGAAGAAGCGTTCCAGCGCGAGGAAGACGCCGTGGAGCGTGCCCCAGAGGGCGAACTTCCATTCCGCGCCGTGCCACAGGCCACCGAGGAACATCACGAGGAACAGGTTGATGTAGGTGCGGGCGGGCCCCTTTTTGTTTCCGCCCAGGGGGATGTAGAGGTAGTCGCGCAACCAGGCGGAAAGTGAAAGGTGCCAGCGCCGCCAGAACTCGGTGATGCTGGTGGAGAGGTAGGGGAAGTTGAAATTTTCCGGCAGGCGGTAACCGAAGATGAGCCCGAAGCCGATGGCGATCAGCGAATAACCCGCGAAGTCCGCGAAGATCTGCAAGCCGTAGCCGTACAAGAGCGGCAACAGGTTCAACGGACCGCTGCCTTCGAGTCCATTGATTCCCAGGGTGAGGGTGGACGTCTGCTCGGAGAGATTGTCTGCGACGAAGATTTTCAGGAAATATCCGGTGATCACATAGCGGCGCACGGTGACCCAGGGAATGTCGTGCCAGATCTTCTCGCGGATCTGATCGACGAAGTTATGGGCCTTGACGATGGGGCCCGCGACCAACTGCGGGAAGAAGACGATGTAGAGCGAGAGATCTCCCAGCGAAGTGAGGCGGGCGCTGCCGCGCTTGCCGAGCCGCCTTTGGGTTTCCTCGCTGACCTT
>CAXTTX010000253.1:6402-7962 GCA_964247045.1 uncultured Verrucomicrobiales bacterium
CGATGCACGTCCACCAGCAAACTGATGGCGTGGAAAGTGTAGAACGAGATTCCGACCGGCAGTGGAATCGAGCGGATCCAAGCCAAGGCTGCGGGTGAAACCCATGCGGCGGGCAGCAGGCCATAAAAGATCCCGGCGTATTTGAAAAATGCCAGGAACCCGAGGTTCAAGACGACAGAGACGAAGAGCCAGCGGTAGGCGTGTTTGCCGGAGTCAGGTTGAGCGGTCGCTTTCCAGTGAATGATTCTCTCCACCGCGAGGCAATTGAAGGCGCAGGAGCCGAAAAGCAGGATCAGCAGTTCGGGTTCTTCCCAAGCATAGAATATGGCACTCGCCAGGAGCAGGACGGCGACCTGCCAAGGCCTGCCGATGGACTTGGGCACAGGCAGGTAATACAGCGGTATAGTAACCGCCAGGAGGACCAGGAATTCCCAGGAATTGAATAACATGCGGGTGCGGGAAGCGCGTGGAAGGAAAGTAGGAGGCGGGACGCTGGCTCAGTTTTTTTCCAAGACGCCGGCGATGTAATCCGCGACGGCGCGCTCACAACAAACGTCGCGCCACCAGTCGCAGGTAGCCTGGTGGATTTGGTTGAGGCGCGCGGGGTCCGCGGTGATTTCCTGATAGATCCGGTGGAAATCCGACCAGTCATGGACGATGACGATGGGGCTGCCCCTGTAGAAATGGTTGTCCGGCAGGGGCGCCGACATGATCACGCAGCCGAGGCGCATCGCTTCCCAATGGCGGATGGTTTCCGAGCTGATGAAACCGGTCGGACAGACGGCAACCCTGGTATTGGACAGGGTTTCGGCGTATTCAGCAGGAGGCAGACCCTTGCCGAACCACTCGGTGAACTTGACGATCGCTGCGGGGTAGCGGTTGCTGAAATCCCGCTCGGGGCAGAGTTTGTCGACGATGCGGCGGGCCAGTTCGCGGGTGTAGCGGCCAGGGAGGTTGCGGCGGGGCAGCCACCAGATCTTGCGGAATTGCTTGTAGAGATCGACCCGGTTGCGGTTGCGATAGCCCGAAAAGAAAAGGTTGATGGTTCTCTTTGCGAAGGGAACGGATGTGGCGCTGCCGGCGGCCTCGTGGTAGGCGACGGGAAAGGCGTGGAAACGGTGGTCGCGTTCCGAGTGATCCATGTATTGGCGGAAGACGAGGTCGAAATCCGTGGTGGCCTCGATGGGGAAGCGCTCGTGCTCATCGCCGAGGAGGAAGAGGACATTGAGGGCACCCTTCTTGAAATAAAGAGGATCGAAAACCTTGCCGCGGGCCTCGCTCCAATGGCGGTAGTGGAGGGTGAAGTTCCAGTCCGCGAAGGCCGGGCCCATGTGTTCCTGGAGTTCGTTGAAGAGGCGGGTGTAGAAGAGGTGCTCGCCATGCAGGACCGGTGCTTTCCCGTCCCTGCCGAGTACATTCGGGGGCAAAGGTGCTGGTGCGGAATCGCTCATGAGAGGAAGAAAGGAAGCTATCAGATGAGGAGTTTGCCGCCGGGAATCTTCAGGAACATTTTGACAATGCGGTGGTCCCTGCCAAGGCGGTGGGCGAGGCCGCGGGTGC
>CAXTTX010000254.1:0-6563 GCA_964247045.1 uncultured Verrucomicrobiales bacterium
TATCAGGCCCCGCCGGTCTATCAGGCTCCTCCCCCGCCCCAATACGCTCCCTCCCCGGAATATTCCCCTTCTCCCCAATCTCCGCCCCCTTCCTCCTACCAGCCGGTCTCCCACCCGGCGGCTTCCCCGCTTCACCAGCCTCTTCCCACGGGCTACCAGCCGCCCCCTTCCCCACTGGCATCGGCCTCCTACCGGCAGCCTGCGGAACCGCCTTATAATTCCCAGGGGGCCATTCCCGCGAATCCGGCGATTCTCAAGCCGGAACCGAGGCAATTGCCCCACCGTTCCCAGCAGGAACCCGTGGCCAAGCAGATGCCGGCACCCGAGCGCGGCCCGGTAATCGCGAAATCCTCTCCTTCCCAGCCGCCGCGCCGCTCGCACGAGAAGACCCGCTTCGTGCGCTTCCTGGGCCTGCTCGCGTTTCTGGTCGCCACGGGCGCGCTGGTGTTCGGCGTGCTAACCGTTCTCAAGAACCAGTCGAAGGAACCGTCCAAGCCGGTGAATTACCCGGAACGGAAGATCGCGCCGGAGCCCGTTGCTCCCCTCCGCACCGCGCCTCCCTCGGAGCCGATCCCCACCCTGCCGGTTCCCACGCCGGACCTGCCTTCCCTGATGGAACCGCCGCCGGAAGTTCCGGAGGGAATGGAGCCCGCCAATCCGGGCAAGGCGGCGATGGACGTGCTGGAGAAGTTCCTTTCCGCGAAGACCCTGGCCGAGCGGTTGCCGCTGATCGAAACGCAGACGCCGGAGGCGGAACTCGCGAAGTCCTGTCTGGCCAGTCCGCTACCCGAGGCCACCTACCTGAACGACGCCCGCGAAACGAATGCGGTGGAGCAGGTGACGGACAGCTATTACACGGTGGACTTTTCCAATGTGAGACCGGAGTTCGCCTTGCAGACCATTTTGGTCCGGGCGCGCGGATCAAGTGAACCGAAGATCGTGGTGGACCCGTTCCTGGACTGCTATGGCGGACGCCTCGCGGCGTATGCGAAGACCCCGACGGAAAAGACGGGTATTTTCCAGGTCATTGTTTCCGCGGTGGCGTCCTGCAATGACGAGAATGTTCCTAACAGGGAGAAAAAGCTGACGCTGAAACTGCTGCCACGGGACAACGCGAAGGAGATCGCGCGCGCTTACTTCGGCAGGCAGTCGAAGATCGGGACGATGCTGGAGGATGGCACCTATAGCCTCAGCTACGGCAAGGCGAAGGCATGCACGGTGGTGCTGCGCTGGAACACGGAGGACCGTCCGGAAACGCCCTATCTGGAGGCGACCGACCTCAAGAGCCTGGATTGGAATCCTTGACCTTGCCGGCTTCCCGCAGGGCATCCCAGCCGCCGCGGAGGACGGATACTTCGGCGCCAAGGCCGAGGGCCTTGATCCGCTGGGCGACTTCATGGCTGAGGCCGCATTGTTCGGTGCTGCAATAGACGATGACGCGCGGGGTTTGCAGGACGCGGGCGGCGATGTCCGCCTCGAAGGCCTGCTGGTCTTCGGAAGGATCGAGACTCCAGAGGACGGAGCCGGGAAGGCCGTTTTTCTGCCAGTCCTTCCGATAGCGGGCATCGACCCAAAGGATTTCGGTGCCTTCCGGGATCTGTTGGATGCAGATTTCGCCGGGCTTGAGGGTGGTGGGATCACAGGCGATGGTCCGCGCTGGCGGGCCTTTCACGAGATAGGTGCCGCCGGCGGCGGTGAAGGAAACCGCGCCGATGGCGAGGAGTTGGCCGATGGCGTTCATGGCTTGGCAGCGGGCTTGCGGACGACGCCGAAGGCCTGCTGGATCTTGTGCTTGGCAATCTTGCAGTCGGTCTCGATGCGCATGACGCCGATGCCGGCGCCGTCGGTGGTGACGGGGGTGACGACGAGTTCGTATTTCTTGCCGTCCTCAACGGTCTTGAGCTCGGTGGTGAAGGTGCCGGAGGAGGAGGTCACCTTGGCGACGTGAATCGGGTCGTCTCCGGCCATGGTGATCTTGATGGTCTTGGGTTCGGGTTTTTCGCCGACGTCCCAACTGACGGTCTTGGGATCGACGGCGACGAGGATGGGGATGTTGACCTTGACGGTGATGCGTTGGGAGGGGCGGTCCTCGGGGTCGTTGTCGAGCCAGAGGCCGATGACCTTGTCGACGGAGCCGGAGAAGTTTTCCATGTCGAAGGTGGCGCGGATGAGGCCGGATTCGCCGGGTTCGTATTTGAGTTTGCCGCCTTTCACCTGGACTTGGAGGCAGGAGCAGCCGGGATCGCTCTTGGCGATGGTGACGGGTTTGTCGGTTTTGTTGGTGAAGGTGAAATCGGTGGTGACGGTGCGGGCGTCCGCGGGGGCGTTGACTTCCTTGGCGGGCTCGTCGAATTCGAGCCTGGCCGCGTGGGCGAAGGCGGTGAGAGCGAGGAGGATGGCGGCGGCGAATCTCATGGGGGTATTATCGTTCCGGGTGGGAGGGGCAGGCAAGGGGATCTTTGTTAAAGACGTAAGACGTAAGACCTGGAGACTTAAGAGTGAGAGGGTGAAGAGGAAGATTTGGGAGAGAGAGGTGAGATCATGGACGCGGAACTTTTCCGGAGGGTCGGCGGAGGGTGGAACATGTTCGTTTTGGTGGGCTGTTCCGGAGAGACGGGTGGAGGTGTTTTGGTGCATTTTGGCGTCAAAAATGGGGGCTTTTTGTCATTTCCGGGGTTTTCCAGCAGTTTCCAGCAGTGATTTTGTCGTTTTTACAAAAAGGGGCGGGACGGTTGAGTTCGCCGGAAATTTTCTGATTTTTGGCAACCCGATCATTATCAATGGGTTGTTTGAAGGTGGGGCGGAGGGGGCCAGTGGGGAGAATGGGGAAGTGCAACAAATGACAACTGTTTTGAATTTTGTTTTGGTGAAAGGGGGGCGGGGCACGAGATCGGGACTTTTTTTGACCACAGATTGCACCGATTTGCTGATTGGAGAAGCGGTCGCGAGGGGATCCATGCGGCAAGCCAGCGACGATTCCTAGCCTCCGGGACATTTTATTGGGGTGAACCTTGTTCAAAAGACGGGAGGTGAAGACATCTGACGCAAGATGATGACACGGGAGCGATTCAAGATGGGATGGGGGAGGCAGTTCGCAGCGGGGTAGCCGCACAGCTGCAAAAGACCATCTAACAGAGTCGTTGGGATGGGCCGCAGGGCAAAGGGGGGCAGGCAGAGCGGGAGGACCGGCCGCGTTTTCCAAGGTTGCAGGGGTTGACATCCGGGGATTTTAGCAAATCCGAGGGTGGGTCTCAACCGACGGCGCGTCTGCCAATATGGATCTCTGTAACTAGCTCAGGATCAGTAGGTTGCAGGTGGTTTTAGGGTTTGACCCAGGCCGTCATGCAAAGGGAGCGAAGCCAGTCTGAAAAATGGCAGGCACCCGGTGAATGCCACCACCCGCACCCGTCTCCCAAATCCCTCCCGGAGATGAACATCCGCACAGCTCTGAACCGCATGGCCAAATCGATCCGCGTGATCTGGCATGCGCCGTCATGCTCAGATCGCACGCTGGCGGAAGATTCCAAAAAAGCGTTTGTTTTGATCTGATACTACTGACCCCTTTGACTACGGAGCAGGCATTTGAAAAACAGAAACTTGATGGTATGCCCGTGCGGTTGATTGCCATCATTCCCTCGATTTCCCTGAACGATACCACCGCACCAATACCGGAAACGATCCGATCAGGATCATCGCAGTAAGAGTGCCTGCCACCTTTCCAATAAAGAACCCAAGCAATGAACAAGCAATTATAATAAGCCCTACATAAAGGCAGAATAATGCGGTTCCCTTTCCCAAGAACTTCCAAGATAATAACAGGAGCAACAAATAGCTCAACAAAAGCTTCAAAATGTCATTCATGGCCTAAGGAGAGGCGGGTTCCAGCTTTGAAATATCCACCTCTATTTTTTCTTCGATCTTAAAGCTGAATTTTTCGGATGGAGGACAAACGTCCTCACCATGTTGTTCCTTCACCCCCTCCAAAACCGTATCGGCAATTTTCTTCGCGATTTTTCCGGCCGCGACCCCCGCTCCAATCCGCGCCAAATCCTTCCATGCCTCTCTTTCTGCCTTTGCGGCATCTTTTGCGCGCTTGACGAGTTTGGCCTTGCGGAGATTTCCCGCGGCTCTTCTGCCAACTTTTTCGGCGACTTTAATAGCCTTTTCCTGCGCTCTGAGGCCCTTCGAGACGCCATCCAAGAGCTTTCCCGCACCTGGCGCGACCATCCCTATTACCGCGCTCACTCCAATCGATGCCAGATCCACGTCTACCAAAGCATTCCAAGATGCTCCATCATTAATCACGTTCACAGTCAACGGGGTCAGTCCTTGGATTTAAGTGTTCTCTCAAGTTTCTTCATTAGCTTCAATTTTTTTGGATCCTTGCGCGTGCGGTTCACCAGTTGACTCATGGCCGCAGGGTGGCCCATGCACAGCCGCCTTGCTACCCAATCGTTCTTGACCGATGTCAAACCCTTCACAAGTGCCGCGCAGATCACTTTGCGCGAGTCCCCTTTCCGCAACAACCTGAGCTCCTCCACGCTTTCAGCCAACCCCAGCTCGCCCCCAGCCCTACGGATGATGCGCTCCGCCTCGATCTCGCCATGGGCTCGCATCGCCGCACCGGTGACGCTGCCCCGTTTCCTGATGGTCGCCCCGGCCTTGTCGATGAGCCCGAGCAGCTTGTCCTTGAAAGTTTCCTCCCCGAGGTACCAGCCGCCGCGAATTGCCTCCATCGCCTTCTCCCCGATCCTGCCACCTTCGTTCTCCGCCCGCGCTTCCAGCCAGGATACATAGGCCGCGCGGCCCCGCCGTTCCCTGTCCAGCCGGAACGCAGCGAGGACCCGCTCCATCGGCTGCCATTCCGGCGCATTGCCTTTCGGGTAATACTTGAGACTGCTCCAGGGGTAATCCACCAATCGGCCGCCCGCGCGGCCCGCCAGTCCCGCCCGGGCGGGATTCAGATGAATGTAGTCGGCAACGCTCTTGAAGTAATGCGCGTCCTCCGCCCGTTACCCCGCCACCGGCACGGCCTTGTAGCGCCCTTGGAAAACATGTCCCCGGCGCAGATGGCGGCTGTTCCACGCCTGGCTGAAGGTCCCCAGCAGGAACCGCATCCCGGCCGACAGGTTTGGCTCCGGCGTCTCCAACAGAAGATGGAAATGGTTGCCCATCAGAACCCATGCGTGGACCCGCCAGCCATGGCTTTGGCAGACGCGTTCCAGCCAGTGCAAAAACGATTCGTGATCTTCCTTCCCCACGAAGATCCGCTTCCCGCCGTCACCACGCGCCATGACGTGATAAACGGCTCCGGGATACTGAAATCTCGGTGGTCTGGCCATGCGGTATCCCACCAGACACCGGGGCGAAGTCAATCCAGATATTGAAATCCAAGGACTGACCCCGTTCCCTGACCCCGTTCCTGACCCCGTTCCTGGGGGGCCCGTGTCTTGAGGTTCTGATGAATTCGTGAGAGGCCAAGCCGCCATTGCCGCGGACCGTTTCTCAAGAAGCTCCGAACAGGCCTTTGAAGAACGGAAACCGGATGGCATGCTCATCGCGGTTGGTTGCCACCGTTTGGGAAACCCCACCCTATTTTTCGGGCGCCTGTCGCTTGGTCAGATCCAAAACTTCAGCATCGGTCAAGTTCCTTCCCAACACGTCGATAAGATTCTTTTCAAATACTATCATATCAATGATGAAATCTTTTGGACCACGATCCGAAATCAAGCTCCTCGTGTATTGCAATAGCTGGGTGTAGGTATCCACTTTATCATCAAGCGTAAGAACGCTGCCTGTGGGCTCCTTGCCTTCGGTGATGTTTACCCATTCAGCCTCCCACTGCCTACCCAGGTAGGGCTGACGACCCATCATGGTAATCTTTCGATTGGAACTTCCATCTTCATTTTTAAACTCCGAATAGACGCAAGCGAATTCACTCAAGGCCGCCCCTCTCTCGGCCACTGGATCATTAAGACCCAGTAGCACACCGACAAAAAGAAGCGAAACCTTGGAATTCTCAGGAGACTTTCTGTTATCTTTAAAAAATTTAACAATTGAATTAGATTCCTCTGACCATTCGGCCCAATCCGGGCCCGGCCGGACGATGGCCGTCTCTCCCCCACCGGAAATTTGCCCCCCCGCGACAATCAGATAGCTCACCCAGAAGCAGACGATATTAGCAATGATTTTCATAAGTATTATCGATATCCATTATAGTCTTTACGACGTGGCTTTCCGAGTTCATCCAAATACTGATTCTCTGTATCTACAGCACGCTCCTCAGACTTATCTGGGTATCCGGGCGAACAATTTTCATCTTCGCTCAATTTCTTCAGATTTCCTTCCAATGCATCCAGTGCATGCTGAAGCTCATGTGCTAACGCTTGCGCATCCGTGCCCGGGTACCATTCCCCTTTGGCATCTTGATATAAATACTGATATCCCAAAAAAATATCCCACGACATTGATTGATACTTCGATCTATCTGACCGCTTAACCGATACCCGTATTCGCCTTTTCTTTTCTTTTTCACATTTTTCAACTGCAGCCACTAGGTTCTT
>CAXTTX010000254.1:6573-7914 GCA_964247045.1 uncultured Verrucomicrobiales bacterium
TCTTGCCGAGTTTTGTTTTAATCAATTCTTTGGCAGCCACTATAGACTCGTTATCCCCCAAAGTCAACAGACCTAAAGGGTCCAATAAATTCAAAGGATTTCCGCCAACATACTCGTACAAATTCAACCCTCCTGCCTCCCCGATCGGATCGGCAGATAACCACCTTCCCAGCTCCGGGCCATATGCGCGGAAAAGAGTCAACACCAGTTCCGTCTGGCCAATGACAGGGCTCAGCCGCGTGATGTGACCGGTATAGCCTAGATCGCACCCGCCGCTGTAAGCGGCGGCTTGATATTGGACGATTCTTTTTCCATAAGGATCGTAATCATAACGTGCGGCCAGGCTGCCGTCGCTGTTGAGAACCTCGCGGATACTGTGATGATGATCACGGGTATAGTAGAGACTCTGCCACGTTCCACCGCTTTTGCGCTGTTCACCCTGGGAGAGATAGCGGCGGTCGATGTTCGTCTCCGCCGTTCCCCCGGTATAGCGACAAAGCAAGTGGCGCCCCTCATAGAGATAATAGAACCTTCCCGTCTCCGTGCCGCCTGCCTTCTCGATTTCCTCGCTGCGCTGGCCAAGGGCATTGTAGCGGTATTCGGTCGTTTTGACAGGTGAGCCGCCCCAGGTGATTTTCACCAAGCGGCACCGCCGGTCCCATTCGTAGCTCCGGATCCCGTCGCTCGTCATGTTGCCATCCAAGTCGTAGACCGGAGTGGCAGACGTCGCAGCCGCAAGCGTGAGCCCATAGGTGTAGTTCAAAATGTTGTTGGAGCCGTCCTTGGCCTCAATATTAAGCTCGTTGGCTCCAGTGGCGAGGTCTTGGCTCGACTCGAAACGGTTGCCGGAGAGCATCCGGGCGTCTTTCCAAGTGCCGGAGGTGCTTGGCTTCACCTTGACGGAGGCGGGTTCGCTGGTGTCCCCCCGAACGACGACTTGCTTTACCCCGCCAGAGCCGCCGATCGCGGAGAGTTGGTTGAGTCCGTTGTGAGAGTATGTCGTCATCGTCGAACTGGTACCGGAGGTTTCGACTTGTTTGGAGGCCATGTTGCCCGCTGCATCGTAGAGATAGTGGTAACCGGTGTTTACGACCGTGGAGGATGGCAACGGCTGGTTGATCACGGAACTGAGCTGTCCGCCTTGATCGTAATAAGCCGCCGAGGTGAATTGACGGGTCGGGTTGTTCGGGGGATCTAGATCCGGATGTGCCAACTGGGCTTCCCGCTTCCAGGTGGCGATGTTGCCGAGGGAATCGTAGGTGTAGCTGTGTTTTGCGACGGTGGTTGCACCCGGCTTGTAGGAGGTGATGGAGGCCAAGGCACGGTTAAACGTATCCCCGT
>CAXTTX010000255.1:0-5287 GCA_964247045.1 uncultured Verrucomicrobiales bacterium
CCTCCTACCTCGTCATGGGGCTCGGCGATGTCTACCTCGGCGCTCCCGTCGCCACCCCGCTCGACCCGCGGCACCGCATGGTGACCACCAAATACAATCCCGCCCGCACCTGGACGCCGGAAAATGCCGTCGGCATCGGCGGTGCCTATCTCTGCATCTACGGCATGGAAGGCCCCGGCGGCTATCAGTTCACCGGCCGCACCATTCCCGTATGGAACCGCTGGCGCAAGACCGAGGATTTCCAACAACCCTGGCTCCTGCGCTTCTTCGATCAACTCCGTTTCTATCCGGTCGGCGCGGAGGAACTCCTCCGCCTCCGCGAGGAAGTCCCGCTGGGTCGCCACAAGCTGGAGATCGAGGAAAAGACCTTCCGCTTCTCCGACTACGAGGCCTTCCTTGAAACCCACACCGCGGAAATCGACGCCTTCCAAACCCAACAACGCGCCGCCTTCGAGGCCGAACGCAAGCGCTGGGAAGAAGCAGGGCTCTCCATGGACGCCCCCGCCGAAGCCATGGTGGTGGAAGACACCATCGTCATTCCCGACGGCTGTTCCACACTCGACAGCCCCGTCGCCGGCAGCGTCTGGAAGATCAATACCACCGCCGGCGAAACCATCTCCTCCGGTGCCACCCTCCTCATCCTCGAGGCCATGAAAATGGAAATCCCCCTCGAATCCGACGAGCCCCTCGAAGTCGTCGAGATCCTCGTCACCGAAGGTGCCAGCGTCCGCGCCGGCCAAGCCCTTGTCATCGTGAAACCGTGGCTAAAACAATTGTAGCGGCAATCGGAGCGAAGCGGAGATGGAGGGCCATTACAAAAAATTCAATTCGCCCTCAATCTATGACCGCCGGTAGCTGAACGCATCGCCTCTATCAAACTTGCAAATCTAACAATTACTACCCGCCTTTCCTGCCAAACCCACCGGCGGTCATAGACCGCCGCTACAATTCTCCCACCCATGACCATCAGCGAACTCAAAGCCCGCTACGCTTCCGGCCTCACTCCATCCGATCTCATCCTGGAAATCTTGGAGAAGATCACGCTTTGGAACGACCCCGCCATCTTCATCCACCTTCCTCCCCGGGAAACTCTCCTCGCCATCGCCGCCACCGTCGAAGCCATGCCCCGGGACCTCCTTCTCTGGGGCATTCCCTTCGTCGTGAAGGACAATATCGACGTCGCCGCCTGGCCCACCACCGCCGCCTGCCCGGACTTCGCATACATCCCCGCGGAAGACGCCGAAACCGTTAGGCTCCTCCGCGCCGCCGGAGCCATCCCCATCGCCAAGGCGAACCTCGACCAATTCGCCACCGGCCTCGTCGGCTCGCGATCCCCGCACGGAGTGGCCCGCAATGCCATCGATCCCGATTTCCTTCCCGGCGGTTCCAGCTCCGGCAGCGCTTCTGCCGTCGCCGCGGGCCTCTGTGTCTTCTCACTCGGCACCGACACCGCCGGCTCCGGCCGCGTGCCCGCCGCCTTCCAGGAACTCATCGGCTGGAAGCCCACCCGCGGCCTCCTCAGCAACCACGGCACCGTTCCCGCCTGCCGTTCCCTCGATTGCATCTCCGTCTTCACCAACTCCATCGAAGACGCCTTCATCATCTCGCAGGTCGTCGGTAAACACGATCCCCTCGACATCTACTCCCGCCCCGTCACTCAATCCGGAAAGCTCGCCGGAGAGACCTTCCGCTTCGGCCTCCCCTCGTCCTTGGACTTCTCCGACGACCCCGACACCCCCGCCCTCTTCGCGCAAGCCGTCGAGCACCTCAAGTCCATCGGCGGCATCCCTGTCGAAATCGATCTCACCCCCTTCACCGATTCGGCAAAACTCCTCTATGAAGGCCCGTGGGTCGCCGAGCGCTGGGCCGCCGTCGGCGACTTCGTCGAAAGCCATCCGGAATCCGTCTTCCCCGTCACCCGCAAGATTCTCGAAGACTCGAAAGGCTGGGACGCCGCCACCGCTTTCAAAGCGCAATACAAACTGCTCGAACTTCGTCTCCAAGCCGACAAGGTCTGGAACAACATCGACGTGTTGTTGCTTCCCGCCACACCCCGCCTCTACACCGTGGCTGAAAACCTGGCGGACCCATACGTCTCCAATGCCACCCTCGGCCGTTATACGAACTTCATGAACCTGCTGGATCTCGCCGCCGTTGCCGCGCCCGCGGGCCGCGCCAGAGGAGGTCGCGCTCCCTGGGGCGTCACCCTCGCCGCTCCCGCCGGTCACGACACATTTTTGTTAGATCTCGCCGCCCGCTTCACCGGCGAGGACTTTCATCCACCGGTCTCATCCCCGCGTATCCCCGTCTTGGTCTGCGGTGCCCATCTTGAAGGTCTGCCACTCCACTGGCAACTCGCCGACCGTGGCGCCGTCCTCCGCGAAAAAACCCGCACCGCTCCCGCCTACCGGATGTTCGTCATCCCCGCCACCGGCTCCCTGCCGCCGCGCCCCGCTCTCATCCGCGATGACGCAGCCGGTGCCTCCATCGAGGCGGAAGTCTGGGAACTCAACCCCGCCGCCTTCGGCGACTTCGTCTCCAAGATCCCCGCCCCACTCGGCATCGGCAAGGTTCTCCTCGAAAACGGCACGGAGGTCTCCGGATTCATCGCCGAATCCCGCGCCACCGCCGGAGCGGAAGAAATCACCCCCCATGGCGGCTGGAAGGCCTGGCTCGCTTCCAAGGCCTGAGTTGCCGGGTATTTTTCGGAAAAACAGGGGTGGCCAGACCCCGGAAGCTCTGGCAAAACCCCCGCCGTGACCGAAACCCGGATTCTCCAAGTAAGCGACGATGACATGAAAGACGCCGTCCGCGAGGCCGTCGACTTGCTGCGCGCCGGCGAGGTGGTCGCCCTGCCGACCGAAACGGTTTACGGCCTCGCCGCGGACGCCCTGAACCCCGAGGCGGTCGCCAAGGTCTTCGCCGTGAAGGAGCGCCCGTCCTTCGACCCGCTCATCGTCCATGTCGCCTCCCGCGGCGACCTCAAGCACGTGGCCATCGTCCCCGAGGACATCGCGGAAACGGTCAACAAGCTCACCACCGCCTTCTGGCCGGGTCCGCTTACCCTCATCCTGCCGAAACACCCGGACGTGCCGGACCTGGTGACCAGCGGCCTGCCCACCGTCGCCGTTCGCCAGAGCGCGCATCCGGTTTTCCGCGCCATCGGCAAGGAACTCGGCAGGCCCATCGCCGCGCCCAGTGCCAACCGTTTCGGGCGGATTTCGCCCACTTCCGCCACCGCCGTGGTGAAGGAACTCGGTGGCCGCATCCCTCTCGTCATCGACGGCGGTGCCTGTAGCGAGGGTGTGGAAAGCACCATCATTTCCATCGAGCCGCGGGAGGGCAAGAAACCCGTCTTCAGGCTCCACCGCGCGGGCCCCGTCACCAAGGAACAGCTCCAGGATTTCGGCAAGGTCGAGAAGGCCCGCGAGATCAAGGCCGATGCCCCGCAGGCTCCCGGCCAGTTGGAAAGCCACTACGCCCCGCTGACCCCGCTCATTTTGTTGGAAAACCCCGCCGACTTCACCCCCGATCCGGACAAGAAATACGCCCTCCTGAGCTACCGCGGCGAGGACGACAGCCCCTACGTGAACCTCCATGACTGGGAAGTGGTGGAGTCGCTGAGTCCCGGCAGCGGCAAGCTGGCGGAGGCCGCGATCCGCTTGTTTTTCGTGATGCGATTGCTGGACGAGTCCGGGGTCGATGTTATTATCGCCGAACCCGTCAGTGAGACCGGACTCGGCGTCGCCATCATGGACCGCCTGCGCCGTGCTTCGGTCCGCCCGGCCTGAGATTTCACCCGCCTTTCACCCGATCATCCATGAGAGCCCTTCTTCTAGGCACCGTCGTCGCCCTGTCGGCCTTCGCCCAACAACCCGACTGGGAAAACCAAGCGGTTTTCCGCATCAACAAGGAAGCCCCCCGCGCGACCAGCATGCCTTTCCCCTCGAAAGAGGTGGCCACCGGAAAATCCAGGCTGGATTCCCCTTGGTGCAAGTTGCTGAACGGCAACTGGAAGTTCAACTACACCGGCACCCCCACCACCCGTCCCGCGGGCTTCGAGGCACCTTCTTTCGACGATGCCGGGTGGAAGGAAATCCCCGTGCCGTCCAATTGGCAGATGCACGGCTATGGCATCCCGCTCTACACGAACATCACCTATCCCTTCGCGAAGAATCCGCCCTTCGTGATGGGCGAGCCGCCACAGCACTTCACCAATTTCCCCGCGGACAAGCGCAACCCGGTGGGCAGCTATCGCCACAAGTTCATCGTTCCCCCCGACTGGCAGGGCCGCCACACCTTCATCGTCTTCGGTGGCGTGGACTCCGCGTTCTATCTTTGGATCAACGGCAAGAAGGTCGGTTACTCCGAGGATTCGCGGACACCCGCCGAGTTTGACATCACCCCCTATCTCCAGGAGGGCGAGAACCTCTTGGCTGCGGAGGTCTATCAGTATTCGGATGGTTCCTATCTGGAGGACCAGGACATGTTCCGCCTCTCCGGTATCTTCCGTGACGTCTACCTCTGGTCTGCCTCCCATGCCGACCTCCAGGATTTCTGGATCCAGTCCGGCCTGGCGGATGATTACCAGACCGGAACCCTCTCCTTCACCGCGAAGGTGGCCAACCGCGGCACCACGGAAACCACCGCCACCGCGAACCTGACCCTCACCGGTGGCGATGGCAAAACCATCTCCGCCCCACCCGCCGTTGTGAAAATCCCCGCCGGTGGCAACGCGGAACAAACCGTGAAGATCGACGCCATCCCCGGGGTGCTGGCCTGGTCCGCCGAGATCCCGCACCTCTACAACTACGAAATCACCCTGACGGATGAAACCGGGAAGCAGCTCGCGGTTTACAACGGAAAAACCGGCTTCCGCCGTGACGAGATCAAGAACGGACAATTCCTCCACAACGGCAAGCCCGTCCTCATCAAGGGAGTCAACCGCCACGACCATAACCCGGTGACCGGCCACTACGTCACCCGCGATAACATCCTGGCGGACCTGAAGCTGATGAAGCAGGCGAACATCAACGCCATCCGCACCGCCCACTATCCGAACGATCCCGCCCTCGTTGAACTTTGCGACGAACTCGGCTTCTACGTCGTCGCGGAGGCGAACATCGAATCCCACGGCATGGGTTACAAGGAACAGTCGCTGGCCAAGGATCCATCCTGGTATGAAGCCCATCTCGACCGGATCAAGAACCTCGTCGAGCGGGACAAGAACCACCCGTCCATCATCATGTGGTCCATGGGCAACGAGGCCGGCGACGGCGAGAACTTC
>CAXTTX010000255.1:5297-7913 GCA_964247045.1 uncultured Verrucomicrobiales bacterium
AGAACTTCGTCAAGGCCTCCGCCTGGATCCACGGCCGCGATCCTTCCCGCCCCGTCCACTACGAGCAAGCTGGCAAGGGTGCTCACGCCGATCTCTACTCACCGATGTACGCCACCATCGCGGAAATGGAGAAGTATTGCCGGGAAGAAGAAAAGAAGCCCTTGGAACAGCAGCGCCCCCTCATCCAGTGCGAGTACAACCACGCGATGGGCAACTCCTCCGGCAACCTCGCCGACTACTGGGATCTCATCCACAAGGAGCACCTGCTCCAGGGCGGCTTCATCTGGGACTGGAAGGACCAGTCCTTCTCATCGCTCAAGCATGCTTCCGCGGACTTGGAGGATCGCTCCGGCAATGGCCACAAGGTCCGTCTCAATGGCTCCCTTTCCCCGGAAGAAGGCCTCTATGGCGGCAATGTGGTCGTGACAAAAAATGACAAGCTGGACCTCACCGGTCCGCTCACCCTGCTCGCGAGCGTGCGGCTCAATAACACGGGTGCCGCGGAGGGTGGACAACCTCTCGTGACGAAAGGCGACACCTCCTATGGCTTGAAGATTTCCGACGCCGGCCAACTGGAATTCTTCGTCCACGCGGCTGGTGCCTGGCACAACGTGAAAGCGTCCCTTCCCGGGGATGCGGCTTCCGTCTTCCACACCTACGCCGGCACCTACGACGGTTCGGCACTGAAACTCCACATCGACGGCAAGGAAGCCGCATCGGTCCCCTTCTCCGGAGCCATCGACACCAACGCCTTCGAGGTCGCCATCGGCACCGATACCCGCGAAACCGCGCGCCGCCTGGACGGATCCGTGCGCGAGGCCGCCATCTTCGCCCGCGCGCTCACCACGGAGGAGCTTGCCGGCAAACCGGGCAACGCCGCCATTTCATTGGACTTCGTCCGGGATGCGAAAAAAACGAAGACCGTGGAATTCATGGCCTACGGAGGCGACTTCAATGACCGCCCCACCGATCGCTCGTTCTGCTGCAACGGCATTGTCATGTCGAACCTCGCGCTTTCTCCCCAGTATCAGGAGGTCAAGAAGATCTATCAGGACATCCGCGTGACCGGGGAAAACCTCGGAGGCCAGATCCTCAGTGTGAAGGTTTCCAACAATAGCTTCTTCAAAACCACCGCCGGTCTCAAGGGAAGCTGGCGCCTGATGGAAAACGGCCTTTCCGTCCGCCAGGGCGACCTCTCCTTGCCGCCTATCGGGCCCGGCCAGAGCGCGCTGGCTTCCATTCAGACCGATCGCGTTGCCAAACCGGATGCGGAATATTTCCTACGGGTCCGCTTCGACACCCAAGAGGCAAACGGGGGTTTCCCCGCTGGCTTCCCGTTGGCTTGGGAGGAAATCCAGGTGCCTTGGGGCAAGCGTGTTCCTCCCGTGCTCGCCACTTCCGGGTCCGCGGCTTCCTTTGCCGGGGAAAATGGCTCCTTCGTCGTGACCGCCGGCAAAACCGTCGCCAGGTTCGAAAAGGCCACCGGGTACATCAGCTCCCTCCGCATCGACGGACAGGAATGGCTGCTCACTCCCATGCGGCTGAATTTCTGGAGACCTCCCACCAACAACGACGAGGGCGCGAAGCTCGGCCACAAGCTCCGGATCTGGCAGTATGCCGGTGCGGAAGCAAGCGCCGCCACCACTGCCAGCCTGGAAGGCAACGACGTCGTCGTCACCGCGGAAGTCGCCATCCCCGCCAATGGCAGCACCGCCACCATCCGCTATCGCTTCAATGGCGATGGCCAACTCAAGATCGACACCACCTTCCGTCCCGGCACCGGTCTCCCGATGATTCCTCGGATCGGTTACCAGTTCCAGGTCGCTCCGCGTGCCGCCCTTTGGGAATGGTACGGTAACGGGCCGCATGAGAATTATATCGACCGGCGGACAGGGTCTTGGACGACGGTTCACAAGAATCTCATCTCCTCGCTGTTCCACTACTACGCGGATCCACAGGAATCCGGCAACCGGACGGGAGTCAGATGGGCAAGGATCGGAGCAGACGAGGGCGACGCGATGCGCATCGACGCGCAGGGCGACCACCTGCTGGAAATGGCCTGCTATCCGACGACTGAAGCCGACCTTGACCTCGCGATGCATCCGGTGGAACTCACGGAAGAGGAAGCCTATACGGTCAACATCGACCACCGCCAGTCCGGCCTTGGCGGCACCAATTCCTGGGGTGCGCTCCCGCTGCCCCAATACCAGATTGCACCGGACAAGACCTACGAGTGGTCGTTCATGCTGGCCATGACCCCGAAGCCCCCACCATCCAAAGCGGCCACACTGCCTCCCGAGCTGCTCGAAGCATTGCTGAACACCCCGCCCGCAACCCCCCCCGCAACCCCCCCGCCCGCGGCACAACCGGCACCTCCCGCCCCACCCGCCGGAACTCCGGAGACGGAGAAACACTGAATGCTCACGGTTTCCTACTGGGCAGGCGCCACCGCCGGAACCAGAGTGAAATCCAGCGGCTCGGACGCCCGCTGGATTTTCATCCTGACACCCTGTCCCGGTATCAGATAGAAAAAGGCGTTCGACGCGTCCGCATAGTCGGCCACCGCCCGGCCGCCGATGGAAACAATCACGTCATCCGTCCGCATGCCCGCCGCCG
>CAXTTX010000256.1:0-7912 GCA_964247045.1 uncultured Verrucomicrobiales bacterium
GGCTTCGCAGCCTGCTGCGAGCCCGGGAGCGTGATAACTACGACGATCTTGCCATAGGCGAAAACTTGCCGGGATGTCGGGAAAACCGCCGGCAAATCCGGATTCTGATAGATCCCGGCAAGGTCAAACCGCAGCAGGGCCGCCGCAGTCCAAGGCGCTTCGCGCCCCCTCAGGCCTCCACAGCACTCTTCTTCGCCTGCTGCTCATCCCGGATCCCCCCGATGAACAGCAGCACCGCCGCCACGCAGATGCAGGAGTCCGCCACGTTGAAGGCCGGCCACCAGCCGTGGCTCGACGGAACGATCTTGTCATAAAACGGCAGCTTCACCGCGATGAAATCCACCACATAACCTTCCGAAAGCCGGTGCCACAGGCTCTCCGTCTTGTACTCGGCCAGCAGGAACCCCTGCACCAGCCGGTCCGTTAGATTACCAAAAATCCCGCACAGCAACAAGGCCACCGCGATCTTCGAAAGCGGATGCCGGAAGACTCCTTTTTTCCAAAAAATCCGGATCATCGTCAGCGCCATGATCGGCACAACAAGGAACACCACTGGTGCCCAGGAGCTTCCATTTCCGAATCCAAAGGCCACCCCCTGGTTGTGTACGCGCACCAGATGGAAGAAATTCTCGATCACCGGCTGGTCAAACGCCTCCGCCGACCACGGCGGTGGAAACTTGTTCACCGTCCAGAACTTCGTGATCTGGTCGAGCACATAGAGCGGCAGCGAAAGGAACAGCAGGAGCTTGGGAAGTGTCATGGTCATGGAGCGGCTCTATGCCTTGTAGCGGCGTTCTATGACCGCCGGTGGTTGGAGAATCGATGAAGGAATGAAATCGTTTCTTGTTCGGATGGCAAAACCGCGAAGTCAACAAGGCTATCAGCTACCGGCGGTCATAGACCGCCGCTACACACCGAATCACACCTTTCACAAAGCCCGCTGTCCACCAGCGGCTCATGCTTCCGGCACCTCGGGCAGAGCGAATAATCCGTCTTCTTCGCTGTTGCGGCCAGGCTTTCGCCCTCCGTCGCTTTCAGCCCGGCGATGATGAAAAACTCCGTCGCGAATTCCCGGTTGTTCAGCATCTCCAGCAACGGCGCGTCCGTCGCGGGCACCGTCAGCGTCACATCCGCCTCGTTGTTCCGCGTGAACTCCTTCGCCTGGATCCGCCCTTCGATCGCCGTCTGGATCGCATACTTGATCTCGAACAAGCGGTTCGCCTGCCCGGTCACCTGGCCCGCCGCGAACGCTGTGTCCGCCTCCGGGAAATCCTGCTCGTGCACCGTGCCCTCGCAGAAACCGGCATGTTCCCACGCCTCGTCCGCCGTGTAGGCCAGGATCGGCGCCAACAACTTCGCCACGCTCGTGAAGATCTCATACATCGCCGTCTGCGAGGCCCGGCGCCGTGGCGAATCCACCGCGTCGCAATACATCCGGTCCTTCGTCGCATCCACATAGATGGCCGAAAGGTCCGCGGTGCAGAACTGGTTCAGCGAGTTGAACACCTTCCGGAATTCATAAGCTTCGTAGGCCTTGCGGCACTCCGCCACCACTTCATGCAAGCGCTCCAGGATCCAGCGGTCCAGCAGCGGCAATTCCACCGTGCCGTTTTTCAGCACGTGATCCGTCTCCGGATTGAACCCATCCAGGTTCCCCAACAGGATCCGCAGCGTGTTCCGCAAACGGCGATATGGCTCTGCCACCTGCTTGAACAAATCCTCACCGAACGGCACCTCATTCTGCCAGTCCACGGACGAAACCCACAACCGCACGATGTCCGCGCCGTACTGGTTATAGAAGTGCGCCGCGTCCGTCGGCTTGCCGGACTTCGCCGCGTCCGACTTGGAAATCTTCTTCTTGTCCTTGTCCACCACGAAGCCGTGGGTCATCACGCTCTTGTAAGGCGCGCCACCCCGATACGCCGTGCTCAGCATCAGCGAGCTTTGGAACCAGCCGCGATGCTGGTCCGTCGCTTCCAGATAGAGATCCGCCGGCGCGTGCAGTTGCGGATGCGCGTCGAGCACCGCGGCATGCGAGCAGCCCGAGTCGATCCACACGTCCAGCGTGTCGCGGCACTTCTTCACGCCCGTGGGCAGACCCAGCAATCCGGCCAGCTCGTCGTCGCTCTTTTCAAACCAGATGTTCGTGCCTTCCTTCTCCACCAAGTCAGCCACCTTCAGGGCCAGTTCGGAGGAAAGGATCGCCTTCTTGTTCTCGTCGAAAAACACCGGCAGCGGCACACCCCAGGTCCGCTGGCGCGAGATGCACCAGTCCGGCCTCGCCTCCACCGTCCCGTAGATGCGGTTGCGGCCCCACGCGGGCAGCCATTCCACCTTGTCGATCTCCTCCAGCGCCTGGCCACGCAGTGTCTCCAGCGAAATGAAGAACTGCTCCACCGCGCGGAAGATGATCGGCGTCTTGGAACGCCAGCAATACGGATACGAGTGCTTGTAAACTTCGCGCCCTAACAAATGACCGCCCTCCGCAAGGATCTCGATGATCCGGTCATTCGACTTGAAAACATGCTTGCCCGTCAGTTCTTCCAGCCCGGCTTCCGCGGTGAAATTCCCCGCGTCATCCACCGGCGAAAGCACCGCCAGCTTGTTCTGCTGGCCCGCGACATAGTCGTCCGCGCCGTGGCCAGGAGCGATGTGAACCGCGCCCGTGCCCGTTTCCGTGGTTACGAAATTTGCAAGAATCACCTTCGACGTCCGGTCGAGGAACGGGTGGATCGCCTCCAGCCCCTCGAACTCCTTGCCCTTCTTCTCCGCGATCGTCTCCGCCAGCGCGTAACCGGTCTTGTCCGTGAAGGCACCGATCAATTCCCGCACGATGACCAGCGTCTCCGTCACGCCATCCTTCATGAAGTCCCCCACCACGTAGGTGAACTCCGGATGCAGCGCGATACCGAGGTTCGCCGGCAGCGTCCATGGCGTCGTGGTCCAAATGACCATGCTCGCCTTCCCCGCGAACTCGCCGGACGCCAGCGCGAACTTCACGAAAATCGCCGGACTCTCCTTGTCCTGGTATTCCACCTCCGCTTCCGCCAGCGCCGTCTGCGCCCCGTAGGACCACTGCACCGGCTTCTTCGACTGATAGACCATCCCGTTTCCCACCAGCTTCGCGAACACCCGCAGGATGCTCGCCTCGTAGCCGGGGTTCATCGTCAGATAAGGATTCTTCCAATCGCCGAAAACCCCCAGCCGCCGGAACGAACCGCGCTGGATATCGATGTATTTCGAGGCGAACTCCGTGCAGCGCCTCCGGATCTCCGCCGGCTCCAGTCCCGCCGCTTCCTTCACCACCTTGAACTCGATCGGCAGCCCGTGGCAGTCCCAGCCCGGGACAAACGGCGCGGTGAATCCCGCCATCGTCTTCGACTTCACCACCAGGTCCTTCAGCAGCTTGTTCAGTGCCGTGCCCATGTGGACGTCGCCGTTCGCAAACGGAGGCCCGTCGTGAAGGATGAACTCCGGCGCGTTCTGGCCGCGGCGGCGGGCCAGAATCTTCTCATACAGGCCGCTCGATTCCCAACGCTCCAGGCGCTTCGGTTCGTTCTCCACGAGATCCCCGCGCATCGGAAAGGTCGTTTGCGGCAGAGTCAGCGTGTCCTTGTAGTTCTTGGCTTCGCTCATGATTTGACGGGGCGCGGACGCTACCAACCCCTCCGGGGCGGGTCAACCACTGGAAATTCCTCTGCGTTTGTAGTGTCCGCCTTCAGGCGGTCTGCCGGACGGACGGGGTGCCATCTGCCCCATTCCAAGCTCTCCCGCGTATCCCCGGAGTGGTGGTCCAACCGTGCCTCCCGCTCTCATCCCGCCCGTCAAAGATCATCCAACCCCTTCCCGCTCAAAATCCGCTCCATACACCTCTCCACCCTCGCCTCCCGCGTCTTCGACTGCTTCGCCCCGGAAAAATGCAGCAAATAAGCCCTCTGCCGCCCCGGCGTCAGCCCCTCGAATGCCTTCTTCAGCGCCCGGTTCCCCTCCAATTTCGTCCGGAACTCCTCCGGCATCACGAACTCCGCCGTCGTCTTGTAACTCACCTCCAAACCCGCCTTCTCCACCTCGATGGCCTCTTTCACATACGCCTTCAGAACTGCCTTCATCTTCACGATCTCCCCCACGCTCGTGAACCGGATCCGCTTCGCCCCCTGCGTGTTCTCACCCGGCTTTTCCAAAATCCCCTGCGGATCCTTCAGCAACGCCCCCTTGCAAAACAACAGTGCGCAGGACTCCTTGAACCCCTGGACGATCACCACGTTGCTCCCCTCGAACGAGTAACACGGCTTCCCCCACTTCAGTTCCTCCGTCAGCGGACATCCCACGATGATCGCCCGCAAGGTCTTCGATTCCTCCCGCCACTTCTCCGCCCTGTTGAAATAGGCATCCACCTTCGGGTTCATTTTCATCTCCGTCGCGGACTCTGCAAATCCACCCGAGCCTCTCCCATCCCCTTCAAACCTTCAACCTCGGAAATCCGCCCCGTCCCCTCTTGGAAACCACCCCCCGGATCGTAATTGCCCCGCCCCTACTTTTCAGGGAAAACCCTCCCCGTGAAATGCACCAACTGCGGCGGGGCCCTTGGCGACACCATGACCTTCTGCCCCTACTGCGGCGTCCGCGCCGACGTCGACCTCCGCCAGATCCATTTCCGCGACCTCGGCCAGGACGCCTCCCTCCCCTGCCCCGAATGCGCCACCCCGCTCGGCGTCATCGAGCTGCAGGTCGAGCCTCCCGTCTGCGTCGAGCGCTGCCCCACCTGCCTCGGCATGTTCTTCAATCCCGGCGAACTCCCCTTCCTCCTCGATGCCCAGACCAACCCGCTCGTCTGGTTCGATGGCACCCAGCTTCAGCAGATCGCAACCGACTTCGGCCATCAGGACCACATCCGCTACAAGAAATGCCCGCTCTGCCCCGAATTCATGAACCGCATCAACTTCGGCGGCCGCAGCGCCGTCATCCTCGATAGCTGTGGCACCCATGGCATGTGGGTCGAGGGCACCGAACTCCGCCGCCTCACCGAGTGGTGGCGTGCCGGCGGCAAGCTCATCTTCCAACAAAACGAGGCCGACAAGGTGAAGACACACTATGCCACCATGAAAAAGGACTACCCGATCCATCTCCCCGACACCTCACAGGACGCCACCCTCCCCGAAACCCCTGCCGATATCGGCACCGTCATCGCCGGCCTCGCCACCATCGCCTTCTCCCTTCTCGATTGAACCGAACCAAGGCGATCCACCCCATGTGCCCTTCTTCCTCTTTCTTGTCTCTGGCTTCTGGCCTCACCCCTCTCCCCCCGGTGATTTGATTGCCACGCCCCGTTTCCCGCCTCTAATCTGCCCTACCCTTTTCCCATGAATATCCCTTTCCGCCACTTCCTGCCCGGAGCCATCCTTCTCGCCGCCTCCGCCTCGGGCCTCCGCGCCGCGGAAACATTCACCTTCGACACGCTCCGCGAGAAAGCCCGCAAGCTGGCCGCCCAGCCCTATGAGGAACCGAAGATGGAACTCGCGGACTTCTGGAAAAACCTCACCTACGACCAGCACCGCGACATCCGCTTCAAGATGGAGTCCGGACTCTGGTGGCAGGAAAAAGGCCCCTTCTCCATCGACTTCTTCCACCCCGGCTGGACCGCCAAAAAGATGGTCGCCATCCACGAGGTCGCCGCCGGCAAGGAAGAACCCCTCAAGTTCGACCGCTCCCTCTTCGACTACGGGAAACAAAAAATCCCCGCCACCATCCCCTCCCCTCCCGGCTACGCCGGCTGGCGCGCCCGCACCCACCTGAACACCGCCGAATACATGGACGAGTTCCTCGTCTTCCTCGGCGCCAGCTACTTCCGCGCCATCCCGAAGGACTCCCCCTACGGCCTCTCCGCCCGCGGCCTCTCCATCAACAGCGGCCTCCCCGGCGTCCCGGAGGAATTCCCCGACTTCTCCGAGTTCTACATGGAAGATCCCGGAAAGGACGGCAAGGAACTCAAGTTCAGCGCCCTCCTCAATGGCCCGAGCGTCACCGGCGCCTATCACTTCACCGTCACCCCCGGCGTGGAAACCGTCATGGACATCACCGCGGAACTCACCCTCCGCAAGCCCGTCCAACAACTCGGCATCGCCCCCTTCTCCAGCATGTTCTGGTTCGGCGAGGGCACCCACCCCAGGCCCTACGACTTCCGCCCCGAGGTCCACGACAGCGACGGCCTCCTCATGGAACTCGGCAGCGGCAACCTCCACTACCGCCCCCTCGAGCACCACGACAAGGACTTCCGCCACTGCGTCTTCATCCTGGAACAGCCCCGCTCCTGGACCCTCGTCCAGCGCGACCGCTCCTTCTCCTCCTATCAGGATCCCGAGGCCCTCTATCACAACCGCCCCAGCGTGAAGGTCGAGCCCGTCGAAGGCTTCGGCCTCGGCATGCTCCATCTGATAGAAATGCCCACCATCGACGAGACCAATGACAACGTCATCCTCCTCTGGGAACCCCAGCCCTCCCTCCCCGTCGGCAAGCCCACCCTCTTCCACTACCGCCTCCGCTGGATGCGCGATCCCAAACCCTCCGGCCTCTTCACCGTCAAGGCCACCCGCGCCGGCAACCCCGTCCAGCGCCTCGACCAGATCCTCATGACCGTCGATTTCGCCAAACCCCTCAACCCCGAGTTGAAGGTAGGCGACCCCAAATGGGACGACATCTCCAAGTTCAAGCCCGTCGTCACCGTGAACCAGAAAGAGGTGAAAATCGTCCACGTCGGCCTCACCGATCTCAGCATGCCCAATGTCGACGACCTCCCCGCCGGCCTCGGCCGCAGCCCCACCCTCCACATGCCCCAGATCCTCCGCGCCTTCTTCGTCCTCGAGCCCCCCGCCACCCTCGCCGACATGGACATGACCTGCGAACTCCGCGACGAAAACGACAAGGCTGTCTCCGAGCGCTGGCTGTATTATTGGAGGAAATAAGCACCCGCGGGGGATCGTCGCCCGACCGGAATTTTGCGGGATCACCTGTTCCAAGGGGGGCGACTCCCCCGCCAAGCCAAGGCCAGGGAATTTATTTTCCTCTTGGATAGAACGGCTTGGGCGGCTATCTGCGACCGTGCTCCCGGCATACATCACCCGCAAGGCGGGGCGCCTTTGGCGTGCCCTCATTCCTGCTTTTATCCTCCCGCTGGCAACGCTCCAAGGCGGGGTACCAGTGAATCCCTATTTCAACGGGATCTTTCCAACACAGTCTCCCGACAATGCCGCTTGGTCCACCGCCAACGCTTTTCCGGCCCTGACCTTCTCCGATCCGGTGTGGATCACGGACGTTCCGGGGTCGGGGGATGTCGTCGTCGTCGAGAAATACGGCAAGATCAAACGCTTCCCGAAGAACCCCGCCGTCTCGGCAGCGCAGGTCACGGTGGCGCTGGACCTCGGCCCGAGGCTCCAGGTTTCGGGGGACCAGGGCCTCTACCGCATCGTCTTTCACCCGCACTTCGGGGAAGTCGGAAATCCCCATGCCCATGAGGTTTTCATCTGCTACAGCCACCGCCCAGCGGTCGCCTCGGCAGGTATTTTAGCCAGCCTCTGGCGGGTCTCCCGCTTCACTTGGCTGCCGGAGAGCGGAACGATCGATTCCACGAGCGAATCCGTGCTGATCCAGCAAAGGGATCCCCACGACTGGCACAACGGCGGTGCCATGGTCTTCGACAACGACGGTTTCCTCATGGTCACCTGCGGCGACGGCGGTGGAAATAACGAGCAATTCGGCCAGACCCAAAAACTCGACGGCGGGTTCTTTGGCGGCGTCCTGCGGATCGATGTCGACAATGACCCGGCAAAATCCACCCCCATTGCGAGGCAACCCGCCGTCTACAGCACGGGCTTTGCCGCGGATTTCCCGCCAAGTCTCTCACAGGGCTATGGCATCC
>CAXTTX010000257.1:0-7900 GCA_964247045.1 uncultured Verrucomicrobiales bacterium
ATGGACGATTCGCGCCAGGCGGGTGACTGCGACTCCGGCTACTCCTGCGCCTACGAGTCGAACATTTCCTGGCGCTCTCCGACCTCGCCGGTTTCCCCGGAGTCGAATCCCCGCAAGGTGTTCGAGCGTCTCTTCGGCGCGGGTGCCCATGGCGAGCGCGGCGGCAACCTCGTCCAGCGCCGCAACCAGCAGCGCTCCATCCTCGACTTCGTCATGGAGGACGCGAAGGCGGTCAATGCCCAGCTCACCCACCGCGACAAGGCGAAGATGGACGAGTATCTGACGGGCCTGCGCGAGATCGAGCAGCGCATTGTCACCGCGGAAAGCTTCAAGGACATTCCGGATCCCGCCATCGCCACGCCCGACGGCATCCCGGGAAAATACGATGAGTACATCCGTCTCATGTTCCAGATGATGGCCCTCGCTTTCGAGACGGATGCCACCCGCGTCGCCTCGCTGATCCTCGCCCACGACGGCAGCAACCGCTCGTTCCCGGAAATCGAGATTTCGGAAGGCCACCACTCACTTTCCCATCACCGCAACAATGCGGAGATGATCGAGAAGGTCGCCCTCATCGACCGCTTCTACGCGGAGCGTTTCACCGAGTTCCTCACCATGTTGGAAAACAAAAAGGACTCCGACGGCAACACGATCCTGCATAACTCGATGATCGTTTATGGCTGCGGCAACTCGGACGGCAACCGCCATACCCACACCAACCTGCCGCTCGTCCTCGCCGGCAACGGCGGCGGTGTCCTCACCCCGGGTCGCCACGTGCAGATGCAGGATGTGCCGATGTGCAACCTCTACCTGAACATGCTCGACAGTATGGGAGTACCCAACCTTGACCGCTTCGGCGACAGCACCGGCCGCCTCTCCAACATCTGAGGTGCATGCACCGTCCTGCTCGGCAGGACGTAAGGAGCATGGGCATTCCTGTCCATGCATGGCGGCTCCGCCCACCCCATTCACCTTCCCACCTCCCCGGAACTTCTGGGGCGGGTCGGCCTCTGGCCGACCGTAACCCAGCCCTCAAACACCTCCCATGCTAAAGCCCATCCTCCTCCTCCTTTTCCTAACATCCCTCCTTTCCGCCCAACCCATCCTCCTCTGGCCGGATGGCGCCCCCGGCTCGGAGGGTAAGGACACTCCCGAGGTCGTCGTCACCTCTGCCAACGGCGAACAACAAATCTCCAACATCCATAAACCCACCATCCTACTTTTCCTCCCTCCCAAGGAAAAATCCACCGGTGCCGCCGTCATCGTCGCTCCCGGCGGCGGCCACAAATTGCTCTGCACCACCCACGAGGGCAGCAACGTCGCCGAATGGCTTGCGGACCACGGCATCGCCGCCTTCGTCCTCAAGTACCGCCTCGCCTCCGAGGAAGGCTCCACCTACACCGTGGATGACCACGCCGTAGCGGACATGCACCGCGCCATACGCCTCATCCGTTCCCGCTCCACGGAATGGAACATCAACCCCGCCGCCGTCGGCGTCGTCGGCTTCTCCGCCGGTGGTGAAGTCTGCGCCATCTCCAGCATGCGCTTCGATGCCGGGAAACCCGAGGCCACCGACCCACTCGACCGCTTCAGCGACCGTCCGGATTTCCAAGCGCTCATCTATCCCGGCCGGTCCAACCGCATCGTCCCCTTCAAGGAATCGCCCCCGGCATTTCTGGCCGCCTCCGCCAATGACCGCCCCGACATCTCCGAAGGCCTCCCCAAGGTCTATCTGGATTTCAAGAAAGCCGGCGTCCCCGTCGAACTCCACCTCTTCGCCGATGGCGGCCACGGCTTCGGCTACCGCCCCGGCAAGACCGGCCCTTCCGCGGAGTGGATCAAGCGCTTCCACGAGTGGATGATCGCGCGCAAGTTCACGAAGTGAAAAACCTCCTCTTCATTTGTTCCCAGAACAAGCTCCGCAGTCCCACTGCGGAAGCCGTTTTCGCCGGTCGTCCGGGAATCGAGGTCGACTCCGCGGGCTTGAACAACGACGCGGTCGTTCCGCTCACCCCGGAGCAACTCGCGTGGGCGGACATCATCTTCGTCATGGAGAACGTCCACCGCGCCAAGCTGAACCGGAAATACAAACGCCACCTCGATGGCCAGCGCGTCATCGTCCTCGGCATTCCGGACAACTATGCCTACATGGACCCGGCCCTCATTGCGTTGCTTGAAAAGAAGGTGCCGCCCTTTTTGGATATCCAGTAGCTATAGCCAAAACTTGATCACGCCTCATCAAAGTCGATCAGATAGGACTCATGGAGTCTCAAGGCGAGACGTGAACTCATTCCCACGGCGTTCAGGATCTGCACCCGATGAGGATCTTCTCTGCTGGTCAAACGATCGATGTGAGCCCTAAAGACCTCAGTTCGGGTTTGATGATTGAGCCGTGGGGTTTCGTCTGCTGCTAAACAGGCCCACAATCCTACGGCGGTTTGCCACGACAGATCAAATCGAACGTCTTGCTCTATTGATTCGAATATATAGCGCATCTTCTCGTCTAACAGATTAAGGGGGAGCGACGAAACAGCGGCCAAAAAAGAGGCCAAAAATCGCTCCCTCAACCATTCTCTTCCAGATTCCAAATCCGGAAAATCATCCTTGTGGATGAGACTGTCACACATTGGAAGACCGGCCGCAAGTGCACCGCGGACGAGCCACTTGATTGCGTGGACTTCAGCTTTTATACAATGTTTACGGTTTGTTAAATTTGACCTGCAAATTTTGGAAATCAGTCAGTTCTCGCTCGATGGGACATTAGGGGGTCGCTAAGGCTCTGATTTGTGATGAAATTGGCGATCTCAGACGAATCCGGCGCCAAAAGCCCCACCATGTCGATTTAATCTGGCGTCTCTTCAGTGTTTTTGAGATAGGTTCTAGCGGAACATCGCTCGTTTCACGTCCGCGTCTTCTGCGGCACGATCATATGAAAGCCCGTGAAAACATAAGTCTTCCTGAACTCTTCCAAGGGGATCGCGCGCTTTCCGTTCAGCGGATCCACCACCGTCACATTTTCGCCTTTCATTTCCAGCACGGCGATGAAGTGCCCGTAGCCACCGATGCGAACGCCCACCATCGCTGGCAAGCCCGCCTCCGGTGAAAAGCCGTCGCGGAAATCGAAGCGGGGCGAATACCCCCGTGCCCTCAGCTCCCGGGCCAAATACCAAGCCTCGGTCCCGCTGGCCGTCGTGTGGGACGCGCCGGCGAGTTGCCGTTCCGTGGCATCTTCCCCATGGATCTTCAAAATGCTCGCCACGCTCGAAGGCCCGCAGGTCGAAGGCGTCGATTGCAGACAAGCACCGTTTTCCCAACGCTCCTTCAACTTCGTCGTGTCGAGCGGCGAAATCATCATTTTCAGATAAGGCACCAGCGCGACAAGAAATGGTCCTGGCACGCAAATCACCAGGAAGGATCGTGGGAGCAAGGCGGCGAAAGTCCCTCCCGCTGTCCCGAGGAAAAAGGCAAGCAATTCGGACCCCGGATACGAACGCAGCGTGTAGAACCAAGCCTCTTCCGGCAGGATACGTAGATAGTAGAGCGCGAACAATGCCGCCGGGATGGCACAGAGATCGGAGAAGATCACCGCCAGGATCCTGATGCCCAGCCGCTGCTTCCTCGCCCAGCCGTGGGCCAGCACGAATCCCGCGAGACAGGAGAGAAGGGCGAGCGTGGCGGGAATCATGGCGTGATCTGGATTTTCGCTCCTTTTTGTTGGAAATGTCACGCTCTTGATCCGTTTTGACCACGCGATTCAAAGTGGACACGCGGCCCGCGCCGCAGAGACTCGCGGCATGACGAAAATGGCGGCAGGGTGGGTGATGATCGCGGCGGCGATGGCCAGCGGTTTGCTCGTTGCGGTCCTGTTTCCCCCCTTCGATGTCTCATGGCTCGTCTGGATTTCCCTGATGCCCCTCCTCGGCGCGCTCCTTGCCGTGGGAGGAAAGAGGAAGGGTCTCAAGGGCTTTTTCTTCGCCTACCTCGCCGGCCTCGCCAGTTGTCTCATCCAGTTCAACTGGTTCGCCACCGTCTCTTGGTTGGGAGCCCTCCTCATGCCCCTTTATCTGGCCGTTTACTGGGGCCTCTTCGGCTGGTTTGCCACCACCCTTGGGAAGCCTCGTGAAAACGCCGGGTTTCTGGCGGATCTCCGCGCCGCCTTCTGCCTGGCCGCCGTCTGGGCCGGAATCGAGTGGCTCCGTGGTTGGGTCATCACCGGCTTCGGCTGGAACGGTCTCGGCATGGCCTTCAACCGGAACCACCTCATGTCCCAAGGGGCCGACCTCCTCGGGGCCACCGGGCTCTCTCTCGTGCTGGTCTTCTTCCAAGCCCTCCTCGTTCTCGGAATTTCCTCCGCCATCCGTCGCAAATCCTTCCCGTGCCGCGAAGTCGCCACCGCCGGTGCCCTCGTGCTCGCCATGGCGATCTATGGCAAGGTCCGCATCGCCGCCGAGTACCGCGCGGAATCCGTCCCGCTCAAGGCCCTGCTCGTCCAGAACAACATCCCGCAGGACGCCGCCACCCAGCTGTGGGACTCCTTCACCGTCCACCAGGCCTATGAGGAGGAAACCCTCAAGGGGCTGGAGGCCCTGAAACCTTCCGACCCCGCTTGGCCGGATTGGGTGCTCTGGCCGGAAGTCGCCCTTACCGGCCGTGTCCTCACCACTGCGGACGGGGAAATGGCCCAGTGGGACACCAACGTGGAATCCATCAACCAGATCCGCTCCGCCGGTCCCTTCACCCTGATTTACGGGGTGAACGAACTGGAGGCCGAAAGGGACGGCGACCGGTTCGTCCCCAAGGAACGCGGCAAGGCCTACAACTCCATCGCCTTCCTCACCCCGGAGGACCAGCTCCAGACCTACCGGAAACACCACCTGGTCATCTTCGGCGAGACCATCCCCTTCGTGGACACCTTCCCGCTCCTCCGGAAAATCTACGAACAGCAGTCCGGCTCGGAATACCACGGTTCCTTCTTTCCGGGGGAGTCTCTGGAACCGGTCCCGATCCGCGCCGGTGCCGTGCCCATCACCGCCATTCCCACCATCTGCTTCGAGGACACCGTTCCCCGTCTGGTCAGGAAATTCGTCCGCCCGGGTCCACAAGTCATTGTGAATG
This sequence comes from uncultured Verrucomicrobiales bacterium, assembly GCA_964247045.1. Lineage (GTDB taxonomy): Bacteria > Verrucomicrobiota > Verrucomicrobiia > Verrucomicrobiales > Akkermansiaceae > Luteolibacter. The sequence goes on from CAXTTX010000257.1 coordinate 5,116, forward strand.
TGACGAATGACGGCTGGTTCAAGGAATCTGCTGCCGCCGCCCAGCACTTCGCGGATGCCCGCTTCCGGGCCATCGAACTGCGCCGTCCCATGCTCCGTTGCGCCAACAGCGGGGTCAGCGCCGCCATCGACTCCACCGGCTCCACCCTCGGTTCGGACGGAAAATTGCAGGAACTGCGGGACTCCAGCGGCAGCCATTTCACCCGCGGTTCCCTCCTTACCGAACTGCGGATCCCTCTTCGCCCCGGCTTCTCCCTCTATGCCATCATCGGCGACTGGGGGATTCTCGGGCTCTCGGCCCTTGCTCTCGCTGTGTCCGTTTTTGGGACCAAGAAATCTTTCGGTCTCGCTGACAGTTAGGCACCTGTGGGCCTTTTTTGCTTGTCGCATCCCTCCGATCTGCTTGTCTCCAAGGGAATTCGCGAAGTTTCTCCGGAAGTAAAAAGCGCGGTTTTCGGTACGCAAACCGCTTTCTGCAACGAATCCCTTTCCCAAACCCGTTATGATTTTCCAAGAAGACGCTGGCACCGAGCCAACAACAGAATCCCGTGCGATGGATCGCCGGAGTGTCGTGAGTGGTCTTGGCCTTGCCGGTCTTGGTTTGCTTGCATCTTCTACGCTCGGCCGCGCCGCCACCTTTCCGACTTCACCGAATGTTTCGGTTCCCACGCAGAACAAGATCGCCGCGGGTGTCGCCTCGAACCGCATCGACCTTACCAATCTTCCGCCCGATTGGGCCCGCGCCCATGGTTCCGTCATCCCGGATTACGCGCGTTACATCTGGAGCCTCAAGCTCAAGACCATCTCCCCGGCCCAGCTCATCGAGGCCCACGCCAAGCGCAAGGGCCAGGTCTGGAACACCCTTCCGCCCAAACAGTGGTGGGTCCGCATGGGCTACACCCTGCGCGTTGCGGATCGCATCGCGCTCGCCATGGGCGTCAACCAAGTTGAAATCATCTCCGCTTATCGCAGCCCCAGCTACAACGCCCATTGCGATGGAGCCAAATCCGGCTCCTACCACCAGGCGAATGTCGCGGTCGATGTGAAATTCCCCGTCAAGGCCTCGCTCGTCACCGCCACCGCCCGCGATCTCCGCGACCGCGGTCTCTTCAAGGGCGGCGTCGGCGGCTACTGGGACTTCACCCACATCGACACCCGCGGCGAGAACATGAACTGGCAGGGCTGAGGCCTTGCGCCGCGGCTCAGATCGGCTGCGCCGAGCCGGCGGCTTTGCCGGGTAAGATCTGGTTCGCGATCCGATGGGATTCGATCGCCATCAGCGCGTGCGTGGCATGCTGCCCCCAGTGCGCGCGGTAGCTGGACGACCACTCGTGGCACGCGTGCTGCATCTGGCTCCGGTTCGCATGCACGAGTCCCCGGGAGAGATCGAGGTAGATGTCCGCGAGATCATCCGAAAGCACTCCCATCCCCGGCTCGTCCTTGGCTTCCAGGTCGAACGGGTCGGAGATCATCTTGTAGGGCGTGACTCCCAGTGCTCCGAACTGCGTGATCACCTTCAAGTGCAGTTCCGCAGCCACCTTTTCGCCATCACACTCCGCAGGATCTTGGGGCGCTTCGTCCACGGATGAAATGTGATACATCAGCCGCAGCAAAAGATCCCGGATCTTCCAGAGCCCCGGATCTCCCAGCGGTTCGTCTTGTTCCGCCAGCAGGCAATACTCGCGCGCCGCGGCCATGAATTCGGATAGGGAAGGTGGTTTCATGGAATGGGAAAACGATGGGCTGGCAGGGCAGGACCCTGGTTGCGGCAAGGTCGCACGGAAATCATCCCGCGCCACCAATTCCTGCCCGATTTTCCGAGATGGAATTCACCTCACGTCTTGAAATCCCGCGTCTGGAACGACAGCCACCCGATCGTGAACAGGCTGATGTTCAGCCCGGCCAGGAAAGCGTAGGACTCGATGATCTTCGGCCACGAAATGTGGTGCTCCATCAGGAACACCCATGTGCCCATCCGCCAGGTGATGAAGTAAGTCAGGTAGGGCTCGAAGAAGGGGAAAAACTGCAGGATCATGTCCACGAAGAGCACACTCAGCGTGATGATCGTCGCCGCCGCCGGCTTCATCTTGAAACAGGAGAACATGAACGCGAACGAGGAAATCGTGATCATGCTCAGCGCGATGCCCGTCGCGCCCATCGTCAACCGTGTCGCGCCTTCCGCCCAATCCGGATAGGCGGCGAAGACCTTCATCTTCTGTTCCATCACGAACAAGCCGCCCTTCCAGCCCACGGCCGCGACTGCCATCGCATATCCCGTCAGCCCCACGAAGAACACGAAGGTGAACGTATACAGCGAGACCGCCGTGTACTTCACCAGCAGCAGCCGGAAACGGCTGATCGGCCGCGCGAACACCATCCGCAGGTTCCCATCCTCGTTCTCCTTCGCCACGATGTCACCCGCGACCAGCGCGAAGTAGATGGATCCCAGCATCACCATGCTGAAGATCATGATCATGAAGGTTACTGTCAGCGAGCTGTAGAAGGTGCTGAACTCCAGCCCGTTCGTCTCCATCCGCCGCCTCATGAATTCCTGCACCCCCGGTCGCTTGAAAACGAACAGGATCAGCGATTCCATCGCGATGAAGACCCCGTAGCCCATCCATGTCCGCGGGCGGGCAAAAAGTTTCCGCAGTTCGCAACCCAGTTGTTGGAGAAAAAGCATCGGTTAGTTCGGGCTCGGCGCCCCGTTGAGAATTTCCATGTAGAGGTCTTCCAGCGAACGCCGCACCGGCGAGAACGCGCGCACCTTCACCCCGGAGCGGACC
>CAXTTX010000258.1:0-4073 GCA_964247045.1 uncultured Verrucomicrobiales bacterium
GACAACTTCGCCTTCCCGAAACAAATCGCAGTCCCGGGATTGACGCAAGGGGTTGATCCCGCTGAGATTCCCGCCCCGCCGAACGGCGGACAAGCCATGGACTACACCGCGAAAATCGCAACCAACGTCGCGTCGATTCCCCGCTCGGGAATCCGCGACTTCTTCGAACTCGTGCAAGGCCGGGATGACGTGATCTCCCTCGGCGTTGGCGAGCCTGACTTTGTCACTCCATGGCACATCCGCGAAGCCGCCATCTACTCGCTGGAAAAGGGACAGACGACCTACACGTCCAACCTTGGCCTGCTGTCGCTCCGGAAATCCATCGCCCGCTACGTGGAGGGCTTTTTCCACGTCCCATACGATCCCGCCAGGGAAGTGCTCGTGACCGTCGGTGTCTCCGAGGCGATCGACATCGCCCTGCGTGCCTTGCTGAATCCCGGCGACGAGGTGATCTATCACGAGCCCTGTTATGTTTCCTACAGCCCCAGCATCATCATGGCGCATGGCGTCGCGGTGCCGGTGGTGACCACCAAGGAAGATGAGTTCTCCCTGAAGCCGGACAAGGTCGCCGCGGTGATCACACCTCGCACACGGGTGATCTTCCTGAATTTTCCGACCAACCCGACCGGTGCCTGCGCCTCGCGCGAGGATCTGGAGGGAATCGCCAAGCTCGCGAAGGAGCATGACCTCATCGTTCTAACAGATGAGATCTACAGCGAGCTCCGCTACGATGCCGAGGACCCGCACGTGTCCATCGCCTCGCTGCCGGGGATGAAGGAACGCACGATCCTGCTGCACGGTTTCTCGAAAGCATTCGCGATGACCGGCTTCCGCCTCGGCTATGCCTGCGCGCCACAGCCGATCATCGAGGCGATGATGAAAATTCACCAATACTCGATGCTCTGCGCTCCCATCATGAGCCAGAACGCGGCCATCGAGGCCCTCGAAAACGGCCAGGCGGCCATGATCGAAATGCGCAACAGCTACCACCAGCGCCGGGATTTCCTCGTGCGGCGGCTCAATGAGATCGGGCTGGATTGCCACACGCCGGGCGGCGCCTTTTATGTTTTCCCGGACATCCGCAGCACCGGCCTGACGAGCAAGGAATTCGCCATGCGCCTGCTGGAAGAGGAAAGCGTCGCTTGCGTCCCCGGCAGTGCCTTCGGCGAGTCCGGGGAAGGCTTCCTTCGCTGCTGCTATGCGACCGCCTTTGAAGATATCCGCACCGCCACCGATAAAATGGAGCGATTCGTGCAGAGGCTGAAGAAAGCATGACCACCACGCCGCAAACCGGAGATCCCGAGCAGCTCTCACGGGCGCACGTGGTCCCGTTTGCGGTTTTCATGGTCTTCATGATTCTCCTCCAGCTCGTGGGGGGCTTCGTCCAGTGGAAACACCCCGACGCCCCTTGGTGGCGGCAGGACCCCGCGCAGTTCGTCTATCCGATCCAGACCCTGGCAGCGGCGATCGCGCTCATCCACTACCGGAAATATTACACCTTCAATTGGTCGCTGAAATGGGGTCTCGCGGGAATTGTTTTCGGAGCGGTTGGCATCGCCTGCTGGCTCCTGCCCACCACCCTCTATGATGTCTGGCACCTCACGGAAGATCCCGAAGGCTGGATGAAACGGCTCGGCGTCGCCGACCGCAGGGAGGGCTTCGATCCCGGGATTTTCCATAGCCCCGTCGCCTATTGGGCGGCACTCGTGATGCGCTTCATCCGGGCGGCCGTGGTGGTCGCCCTGGTCGAGGAAATTTTCTGGCGCGGCTTCCTGATGCGCTTCATCGCCGATTGGGATGGGGACTACTGGAAACAACCTTTCGGCAAACCGCTGTGGCTTTCCTATGCGATCGTCACCGGCCTCTTCATCGCCGCGCATGGTTCTTTGGACTACGCCGGTGCGTTCGTCTACGGCACACTGACCTATCTGCTTTGCGTCTGGAGCAAGAACCTCGGTGCCTGCGTGATCATGCACGGCACCGCGAATTTCCTCATGGGCCTCTACATCATGAACACCGGCAAGTACGGTCTCTGGTGAAAACCGGCCGGAAACTCCGCGTGGCCATCGCCGGTTGCGGAACCGCGGGCCCCGCCGCCGCCATCCTCCTCGCCCGGCATGGCCACGAGGTGATCGTCTTCGAGCGGGCCCCCGAGTGCAAAGCGGTGGGAGCGGGATTCCTCCTTCAGCCCTCTGGCATGGGCGTGCTGGCGGAACTCGGCATCCTCGATGAAGTGCTCGCCCACTCCGCCCGTGTGGAGCGCCTTCACGTGCTCAACCACCATGGGGATACTTTGTTAGATCTGGACTACCGGGAACTCGGCGGCGACCGCTTCGGCGCGGGCCTCCATCGCCCGGTTCTGCTCCACTACCTCCTCCGAACCATGCGCGAAGCCGGGGTCGAACTCCGCTGGGACTGGGAAGTCTCCGCAGCCACCCGGCAAAACGACCGATGGACCCTCACCTGCGCCGGGGGAGGGGAGTGCGCCGGATTCGACTTGCTGATCGTTGCCGATGGCGCGCGCTCGAAACTCCGCGAACTCGCTTGCCCGGATGGCATCAACCGCAGCTATCCCTGGGGCGCGCACTGGTTCATCGGTAGGAACGACGGGGTCTTTCCGGAAAACGAACTCTATCAGGTCGTGAACGGCACCCGGAAAATGAGCGGCTTTCTCGCCACTGGCCGGGATCTGGAAATGGGCGAACCCCTCGTCAGCCTCTTCTGGAGCGTGAAAATCGCCGACGACGCTGCCTGGCGTTTGCGCCCCATTGACGAATGGAAAGCGGAAATCCTAACCCTCTGCCCGCGTGCCTTACATCTCCTCCATCAAATCTCCGGCTGGGACCAGGTGCTCATCGCGCGCTATGGCGACGTCCGCATGCGGCGGTCCCACGGCGAGGGCATCGTGGTCCTTGGCGATGCCGCGCACGCCATGAGCCCGCAACTCGGCCAAGGGGTGAACCTCGCCTTGGCGGACGCATCCTGCCTCGCGGATTGCATTTCGCGCCTCTCCCTCGGTGAGGCATTGGCCCGCCATGAGAGAAGGCGGAGGCTGAACCTATGCTATTACCAGTTCGCCACCCGCTGGCTGACGCCGTGGTTCCAGTCGGACATGGAATGGCTCACGCCCCTGCGGACCGTCTTTTTCAAGGCAACCGGCAGCCTCCGCTGGGCACGGCGGTTCATGACCCTGTCCATGGCCGGATTGATCGGCGCCGAGCCGCCACCACCCCCGGAATGAAGCCAGCCGGCGATGATCCTGATTTCCGAAGTTTTTCGCCGGTTCGAGAATATTTTACCTTGTCAAAATCTGCCCCCCTCTTCATACCTCCGCCCCGCTTCCGGGCGGGAATGGGTAGATGCCCGAGTGGCTAAAGGGGGCAGACTGTAAATCTGCTAGCGAAAGCTTACGTTGGTTCGAATCCATCTCTACCCACCATTTGATTTTCAACAACTTAGGAGGCCGCAAGGTCTCCTTTTTTGTTGTTCGTGATGCGGGATGATAACGCTATGGTGCCGTTATTCGAAAACCGTGACATCCCAGCCTTGGCCGACTTCATGAACGAAACTTCTTCCTCACCCGGCCGTCGATTCCGCGCTGCACTCGAAGCCGAGCGTCCGCTGCAGGTCGCCGGGACGGTCACCGCCTACTGCGCGATGCTCGCGGAGCGTGCCGGTTTCCGCGCGATCTACCTCTCCGGCGCGGGCGTGGCCAATTCGTCATTCGGCCTCCCCGACCTCGGGATCACCTCGCTGAATGATGTCTGCGAGGACATCCGCCGGATCACACAGGCCACCGATCTTCCCTTGCTCGTGGATGCCGATACCGGCTGGGGTGGAGCATTCATGATCGCGCGCACCATTCGCGAAATGTCCCGCGCCGGGGCTGCCGGCTGCCATCTCGAGGATCAGGTGCAGGCGAAACGTTGCGGACACCGGCCCGGCAAGGAACTCGTGAGCTCCGCGGAGATGTGTGATCGCATCAAGGCGGCGGCGGACGCCAGGACTGACGACCAATTCGTGATCATGGCCCGCACGGATGCACACGCCAGCGAAGGGCTGAACGCCGCGAT
>CAXTTX010000258.1:4083-4352 GCA_964247045.1 uncultured Verrucomicrobiales bacterium
TCGACGAGTATCGCGCCTTCACCGCGGTGCTCGGGGATGTCCCGGTTTTGGCGAATATCACCGAGTTCGGCAAGACACCGCTTTTTACCGTGGACGAATTGCGCGATTCCGGCGTGAGGCTCGTGCTGTATCCCTTGAGCGCCTTCCGCGCGATGAGCCAAGCCGCGGAGTGGGTTTACGAAACGCTCCGCCGCGACGGCACCCAACAGCAGGTGACCGGTTCCATGCAAACCCGTGCCGAGCTCTACGAGGTGCTCGGCTACCACGCC
>CAXTTX010000258.1:4362-6788 GCA_964247045.1 uncultured Verrucomicrobiales bacterium
GATCGGATCAACCCATGAGCCACGATACCACTCCCGTCCCATTCAAGCCGAAGAAGTCAGTCGCCCTCTCGGGTGTTGCAGCGGGGAACACCGCGCTGTGCAGCGTCGGGAGTGGTGACCTGCGCTATCGCGGTTACGACATCCTCGATCTCGCTGCGAAATGTGAATTCGAGGAAACGGCACATCTCCTCGTCCACGGGCATCTTCCGACGCGCCCGGAACTCGCGGCCTACAAGACAAAGCTGAAGTCCCTGCGCGGTTTGCCGGCGGTGGTACGCACGGTGCTCGAGGCGCTGCCAGCGACGACGCATCCCATGGATGTGCTGCGCACGGGCGTATCGGCGCTCGGTTGCGCGCTACCCGAAAAGGAGACACACGACCCCGTTGGTGCGCGGGATATCATCGACCGGCTCCTCGCTTCGATGAACTCGATGCTCCTCTACTGGTATCACAATTCGCGGGATGGTCGGCGCATCGACGTGGAAACGGACGACGATTCCATAGGCGCCCACTTCCTGCACCTCCTGCACGGGCAGGCACCCGGCGAGTCCTGGGCCAAGGCGATGCATGTCTCGCTCAATCTCTATGCCGAGCACGAATTCAATGCCTCCACATTCACGGCCCGGGTGATCGCCGGGACCGGATCGGATATCTATTCGGCCATCACGGGCGCGATCGGTGCCTTGCGGGGGCCGAAGCACGGCGGTGCCAATGAGGTTTCCTTCGAAATTCAAAAGCGCTACTCGACGCCCGACGAGGCGGAGGAGGACATCGTGCGTCGCATCGCCGCGAAGGAAATCGTCATCGGCTTCGGACATCCCGTCTATACGGTTTCCGATCCTCGCAATGAGGTGATCAAGGGGATCGCGCTTGCTCTATCGGAAGAAGCGGACGATCGGCGCATGTATGATGTCGCGGAACGCATCGAGAGCGTGATGTGGCGCGAGAAGAAAATGTTTCCCAACCTCGATTGGTTCAGCGCCGTATCGTATCATTTGCTAGGCGTGCCAACGGCGATGTTCACGCCGCTCTTCGCCATCGCGCGCACGTCCGGCTGGGGCGCGCACGTCATCGAACAGCGCATCGACAACAAGATCATCCGCCCCGGCGCCAATTACACCGGCCCGGAAAACCGGCCCTTCGTTCCAATCGACAACCGCTGACAGCCAGAGCAGATTTTCCCGCGAATCCATCCACACCATGTCCCATCACGACCTGACCAGCGCCGCGCGTCCCGAGCCTGATGCGTTGCTGCAACAAATCGCCGACTACGTTCTCGCCACCGATCTCATCACCAGCGAGGAGGCTCTGGAAACCGCCCGGCTGTGTCTCATGGACACCCTCGGCTGCGGGTTGCTGGCTTTGGCCTATCCCGCGTGTACCAAGCTGCTAGGTCCCATCGTGCCAGGTGCCACTCTCCCGGGCCTCGGCGCCCGCGTCCCCGGCACCCCCCATGAACTCGAGCCCGTGCGCGCCGCATTCAATATCGGTGCCATGGTCCGGTGGCTGGATTTCAACGACACCTGGCTCGCTGCCGAATGGGGTCACCCCTCGGACAATCTCGGCGGCATCCTTGCCGTGGCGGACTATCTCAACCGCGGCGGACAACCGCTCACGATCCGCGACGTGCTCGTCGCGATGATCCAGGCGCACGAAATCCAGGGCGTGCTTGCCCTGGATCACGGCTTCAATCGCGTGGGCCTCGATCACGTCCTCCTCGTGCGGATCGCATCCACCGCGGTCGTGACCCGACTGCTCGGCGGCACCCGCGACCAGATCATCAACGCGCTCTCCAATGCGTTCCTCGACGGCGGCGCGCTGCGCACCTACCGGCACGCGCCTAACACCGGTTCGCGCAAAAGCTGGGCGGCTGGCGATGCCACGAGCCGCGCGGTGCAGCACGCGTTCTTCGCCATGAAAGGCGAGATGGGTTATCCCAGCGCCCTGACCGCGAAGGGATGGGGGTTCCAGGATGTCCTCTTTCGCGGAAATCCCATCGCCCTGCCCGCGCGGGGCCTGGGCTCCTATGTGATGGAGAACATCCTCTTCAAGATTTCGTTCCCCGCCGAGTTCCATGCCCAGACGGCGGTCGAGGCGGCCATTCGCCTGCACGCGGAGGTCGCCCCCCGGCTCGGGGAGATCGCCCGCATCGTCATCGAGACCCAGGAGAGCGGGAAACGCATCATCGACAAAACCGGGCCGCTCGACAACCCCGCAGACCGCGACCACTGCATCCAATACATGGTTGCCGTCCCGCTTCTCAAAGGGTCGCTCACGGCGGCCGACTACGAGGATACCGTCGCCACCGACCCACGGATCGACGGCCTTCGCGCGAAAATGGAGGTCGTCGAAAACGAGGACTTCACCCGCGACTATCTCGATGCCGGGAAGCGCTCCATCGGCAATTCCCTGCAGGTCTTTTTTCA
>CAXTTX010000258.1:6798-7860 GCA_964247045.1 uncultured Verrucomicrobiales bacterium
GGCAGGAAGGAGTGCCACTGCTGCTCGAAAAATTCGAGAACAGCCTGCGATGTCACTTCTCCGCCTCACAGGCCGGCAGGATCCTCGCGCTCTGCGGGGTTCGGCAACAACTTGAGAAGGTCCCGGTTCAGGATTTCATGGCGGCATTTGTCAAAGAAGGTGATTAAGCGGTTTCGGGACTTTCAATGCGACGATGCCGGTATCGCTTGATCAGCGTCCGATGAAATTTTCCAGGAACATGTCCATTGCATCTGACCTGCCTCCATACCAGATCCACCTGCTGCGCGGCGCGGCGGTCGCGCCATGGCTCGACGCGCTGGGTGGTCTGCGCATCCGTGTCTTCCAGGAGTATCCGTATCTGTACGAGGGCTCGTTGGAATACGAACGCGACTACCTGAGGACCTATCAGAAATCGGCGGGCAGCCTCGTGGTGATCGTTACCGATGCTGCTGGCGAGGCAGTCGGCGCGACCACCTGCATCCCGATGGAGGACGAGTCGGCGGAATTCAAGGAACCTTTCCTCGCGGCCGGCCATCACCCATTTGACATCCTTTACTTCGGCGAGAGCATCCTGCTCCCGGAGTGGCGGGGCAGGGGAATCGGCGGAAAATTCTTCGACCTGCGCGAGGCTCGTGCCCGTGAACTGGGACGAACGCTGACAACCTTCTGCGCCGTGGACCGGCCGGCCGATCATCCCCTGCGCCCACCCGGCTACCGGGATTTGTACGGATTCTGGCAGGCGCGCGGCTACATCCGCCAGCCATCGCTTCAAGCGAACTTCTCTTGGAAGGAGATCGGCGAGGAGGCCGAATCCCCGAAATCCCTCACCTTCTGGACACACCCATGGCCACCTTGAATCTCGATCTGCGCACCTTCGACGTTGGTGCTCCCGCGGCTACACCCGAGGCTTTCGCTGAACTCGTCGTCGGCCTCGTCCTCAAGTCATGGGACGACGGCGCGGACCTTGTCCTCCTCCCCGAGTTCACCTGGATGGGACTCGAGCGCTTCACCACCGCCCCGGCCAAACCCGCCGCCGTGGCGACACTCTTCTGGACGCACCTC
>CAXTTX010000259.1:0-4482 GCA_964247045.1 uncultured Verrucomicrobiales bacterium
CCCAACGCCCCTCCCACGCGGCCCCTTCTTTTCCCCGCCCCTCATCCGCCCCCCCGCGCACCCGCACCCTTTCATAAAACCCATCCTCCCCCTCCTATCCATGATCCCCTTCCCCAAAACCCCCACCCTCCTCGCCGCCATCACCCTTCTCGCCCCCTCCGCCACGAAGGCGGAGAACGTGGAAAATCCCGCGAAAGCCGGCTGCGACCTCAAGATCACCTCCGCCACCTTCGTCGATTCGAAGGGCAAGGCCCACAACCCCAAGTTCGGCGAAACCTATAACCTCAAGGTCACCTGGTCCGTCACCGGCAAGCCCAAGGCCGCCTACTCCATCCTCTTCAAGGTCGCCGGCGAAACCTACAAATGGACCGGACTCAAAAGCGGCGCTGGCACCGGCTACACCGGCATGACCGGCTTCAACCTCGAACTCGACGGCGAAATCCCCTTCAGCGTCACCCTCGATCCCGACAAAACCTCCGGCGACACCAAGACCACCAACAACATCATCAAGGGCACCCTCAAGCCCACCCCTCCGTCGATAGCACTCGAGTATTTCAATCCCGTCGCCCGCCAGGCCGTCGAATCCTGCGCCATTGCCTGGAACATCGGCGGCACCGTCTCCACCGGCTACTTGCTCTTCGGCCAGCCCGTCACCAGCAGCTTCCAGACCGTCAATTCCGCCATCGGCCCGCAACCCAACGTCACCGAAAACAGCACCCCCACCGGCGACCCCGTCTGGAAGTCCGTTAGAAACTCCTTCACCCCCGCCGTCGGCAACCAGGTGTGGCCCGGCCAATCCGTCTTCAACGTCACCGTCTCCGGCGCCCGCACCAGCATCGCCAAACTCCGCGCCGTCACCTGGGCGAAGGAAACCGGCTTCCCCGCCACCGTCACCCCCTACCTCGCCCCTAACACCTGGGTGCAATCCACCGACCCCGCCATCACCGCCTTCGTCAAGACCATCCTCCCCGCCAACTACAAGACCACCATGACCCCCTACGACGCCGCCAAAAAAATCTACATGGCCGTCGTCAAGCGCACCGTCTACGAAACCCCCGCCATCCAGGATGCCAAGACCACCCTCTCCATCAAGAAGGGCGACTGCGGCAGCTTCACCAACCTCTGCTCCGCCTGCTTCCGCAGCATCGGCATCCCCTCCCGTTCCAATAGCGGCTTCTGGGTTGGAACCAACCAGTGGCACGTCAACGGCGAGTTCTACCTCCAGGGCATCGGCTGGATCCCCTTCGATCCCTCCGAAAGCCGCCTCTTCGACACCTCCGGTACCTATCCCTACTTCTTCGGCAGCATCGCCGCCCTCAACCAATTCTGCGCCGTCAGCCGCGGCGAGGACCACCGCATGGGCGCCGACCAGACCACCACCACCCAGGTCGGCCAGCTCTTCTTCACCGGCACCGCCACCTATCTCCCCTACCAATCCATCGCCGTCATGAAGTGACCCCCTGGCTTCGCTTCTTCCCCGGAGCGCAATCGGAGCGAAAGCGTAGATGGACGGCCATCCTTCCTTTCAAACCCGCCGTCAAAATTCATTCCGCCCCGTCATCCCCGCTCTTCACCGGACCGCAATCGCAGCGAAGCGAAGATGGACGGCCACTTCATTCCCAAACAAGCCGTCAAAATTCATTCCGACCCCGTCGTCGCTTGCCGCCCTCACATCATTCACCCTCTCACCTTCCTGCCTACCTCGGTCCCATCGTCACCCAGCCCCTGCACAGCTTCCGCCCACTGCAGGCCTTCCGCCCTCTTGAGCGCTGAAAGCGCGACCCTAAGATAGCCCGGGCACCGCCCCGGGTCACGCCCTCCACAGCCATTGAGCCCTGAAGGGGCGGTATAAGTATAAAAACGCGCGCGTCTCGTTGCATCATTCGCTCGCAGCCCTCCCCCCGACGCCAACGGCTTTGAATCCTCCAGCCCTGCTGCGAGCCCGGGGACGTGATTGCGAGGACGGATTCATCCATTGGGAAGACTTGCCGCCATGATAGATAAATGGCCGGAACCCATGGAGCTGATAGCCCTCACCTCCCGAACATACCGCGACAGGGCCGCTTGCTGAAAAGCACGGCAGGCTGCCGCAGTCCGGGGCGTTCCGCGCCTTCCTCGGGCCGCCTTCAGATGGAGCTTTCCTTTCATCGTGAATCGCTCTCCCAATCGAATCTTTAAATCCCTACAGGAATTGGAATTCATTCCGCACCATCGTCCCCGCCTCCCTCCTCCGGACCGCAATGGGAGCGAAGCGGACATGGACGGCCACTTCCCTTCTGATTCCAGCCGTCAAAATACATTCCGCCCCATCGTCCCCGTCTTCTCCATCGCGAATCGCATCCTCCCAACGCCAACGGCGTGAGTCCTCCAACTCCCGCGGATCTGGAGACACCCGCACTTTGCCTTCAGCCATTGGAGTCTATCCCGGCCTCGTGCATCCGGTCCTTGGATCGGTACAACCAGATCCTGTTGCTTGTTAAACAAAATCTCTATCATATAACATCACCCACGGTTTAAAATCCGGTTCTCTTCAGGGATCTTCCTTGCCGGTTTGAGATTGCCGCGGGCTGTTATATAATCTATTCTTCTGTTCATTGACAACGCCGCGGCACACCCCCTGCTTTGCCAAGACCCGCATGTCCGATCCGGAGCACCCGTGCAAAATCCTTCCCCAGGTAAATCAGAAACGAGATTTGTCAAATTCTGGATCTCGCGCCGGTCACTTGGAGCGAGCTGGGACAACGGTTCGGTTTGCTCGTCTAGCCTGGATCGCTTTCCGATGTTCAGCATCATCAAAGATGACCCGGATTTGGAAGCATTCGAGTTTTCGGAAGACAAAATTTACGTCCGCTGGCCTCGGTATGGCATCAATCTCTCCCATTACGACATCATGGAAGGGGTCTCGGGTAAAAACGTCTTCTCCCCCGGGACAATAGCCGGAAAACTCTCCGCTGAATCCCTCGGGCATAACCAGAGAGACGAAATGAACGATGCGATCGGGAAAGCCCGGTTGGCCTACCTGATCAGCAAGGAAAAGAAGGATGGAGACGGCATCGGTATCAATGCGGGAAATCTGGGCATGTTCCACGCCAAAATCGGGGAACGGGAGAAGGCCAAGGAGTATCTTTTAACGGCCTTGCAATTCGGCCGGAGCTCCCAACTTCGCGGGCTCGAAGCCAACACCGTTGGAAACCTTGGTGTCATTCTCGTTGAAGAAGGGGACATTGAGACTGGCATCATCATGCTGACTGCCAGCCGCGACCTGCATGCCGCCGATAAAAACTACCTCGGCCAGTCAATATCCTGCGGCGAAATAGGTATCGCGCGTTTTTCCATCGGCGCTTATGATGAAGCCTTGGCCTCTTTCGAAGAAGCTCTGGAGTTCGCGGAAAGGGCAAACTCGGAATGGTTGATCGAAGACTGGACGGGACGGGTGGAATTCATGAAATCCCCGGCATTTCTGGAACATGTCGCCACCTCCGGAAACAAGGCCTCCCCGGCCGTTGGCCGGTCATCACCTCTTCCACCCCAGGCAGGTTTTTTCAGGATCCTCTGCCGTATGATCGCACGCCTTTTCCATTCCTGAGACCATGTTGGACCCGTTTGGCAAAGCCCGCCTGCTTGGTGAACTTGTTGACCGGATCCGCCATGACGGACGCGAGACCTTGGAATTGGTCAAGCTGCTTGAGGCTTCGATTGCCGAGTTCGACGATGGTATGCTGGATGCGCTTGACGGCCTCTCCGCCCTGCTTCCGGAAAACGATCCGCCCGGCCGGCTCCGCGTCGTTGCGGCGATGACCATCATGGGCACGGGCCTGCAAAAGCATTTCTGGAACCTCGGGATCGGCTGTCAGGAAGGCGCCATACGCTGTTACCGCCTCGCGGTTCGATTTGCCGGTGACAACGAGCCCGGACCGTTATCGACCGGGGCACTGGTCAATCTTGCCGAAGCATTGAGAACAACAGGATCGGGCGACCACCTCGCGAACCTTCAGGAATCATGTTCGATTGGCAGCACGCTGCTGGAGAACTGTTCCTCGCTTCGACCGGAAATCGTCGCGGCAATCGCACTCAACCGGGGGCTATCCACCCGCGACCTGGTTCGAGCGGGGGCAGCCCTCGACATCCGCGAGGCCCTTCCCTTTTTCGACAAGGCCAGATCCATCTGGGCCCGGCTGGGCGTTGGGTCCAAGCGGGCCAACGCGAGCCTGTTCTGGATGGAAGCCTTGCTGAATTCGCCCTTGAAGGAGGATGATTCATCTCTCTCCCGGGTCGAGGCCGAGCTGGCGGTCATCGAGCCTTCCTGTCTGGCGGGCGGCCAAGGGCAGGACTGGGGGCGTGCCCTCTTGTGGCTGGGCATTTCCCTTCATTCGCGGGGAAAGCATCTTCACGGCCTCGAAACCATGTTTCGTGCCGTTCGCAGGTTTCCCAGGATTAGCCATCCGCCTGACACTTTGCGCATGTGCAAGGAACTTGGCGGGA
>CAXTTX010000259.1:4492-6554 GCA_964247045.1 uncultured Verrucomicrobiales bacterium
CATTTCCAAATGAAGGCCTATGGCCGTTGTCTGGAAATATTGGAAATGGGGGAGCTTGCTCTCTCCACGATCCTCGGGGACCTCGACGGATTTGAAGAGCTTGAGCATTGCATGTCGGACAACTTCGAAATCTACGAGATGCTCGTTTTTTCCTGTCTGGAACTGGGCAACAACGAAAGGGCCTGGGAGTATACCGAGAGGGGCAAGGCAAGGGCGTTGAACGAAGGCCACATCAGTTTCAAGGACCTCGTGGATTTCACATCCCGCGACCGGTGCCATATCCTCCAATTTTTCGTGGCCTCGCGCTTCTGCGCGATATTCAAGATAAGTCCGGGGTTGAACCCGCCCGTGGTTTACAGGCTGGATGAGAAGAGAGTGGACGACCTCTTCCATACGATCCGCCAGTATCTTCTCGATTATGAGATGGATCACGCGCGGTGGACCGGTCAGCTCGCCGGACGATTGAAGCGGATTTGTGATCTTCTCGACCTGAATGAAAATGTTCCCGACAAGCAGGAAGTAGGCAACTATCTGGCTATCATCCCTCACAGGCTGCTGAACCTGGTGCCTTTCGGAGCTCTCCGGGTACGCGGAAAGTATCTGTTCGAATACTTCCCTCACGGTATCAGGATCGGATTGAGTTGCGCCAGCCTGGTTCAGGGCGCCACCCGCCCGCAGCCCCGCGCCGGACGGGAACCCTTCGATAAACTTTTCGTCGTCAGTGACCCGAACAATGACCTTCCTTTTGCCCGCCATGAGACTGATGTGGTGGAACGCCATTTTCCAGAGGTCTGCCCGCTCAGAAAGGGTGATGCGACATTGGCCGCCGTCCTGAATCTGCGGCATGAGATCGCGGACTCGCCCATTGTCCATTTCGCTTGTCACGCCAGATACAATTCGGCCTTTCCTTCGCGCTCACAGTTGATACTCGCGAAGCGGGATCCCCTGGATATCATCGCGCTTTCGACCCGCGGATTCGATCTTTCCGGTTGCCTCCTCGTGTGCTTGTCGGCGTGCGAAACCGGCGTTGTCAACGTGAATACCTTCAGCGATGAGTCCTTCGGAATCGGCTGGGCCTTCCTGCTTTTGAAAGCGCACAACGTCCTTTGCACGTTTTGGGAGATCGACGATTTCGCCACCGCGCTTTTCATGGAATCCTACTACGGGGCGATGAAGCGCTTTTGGGAACAAGGAGCGGGACGCTGGGACCAGATCGTCCACCGTTCCTTGAAAACAGCCCAACAGCGGCTCATGACCGTCACACGCGGGGAATGCATGAGTTTCGTCCGCGAAATGCCATTGGATGACGAAGTGAAAAACCGGCGTTTGGACCAATTGCAAAGGGCTCCGGAATACCCGCTCAACCGCGTCGACTACTGGGCTGCTTACACGGTCGTCTCGCGCTGACCGCGGTGGCAAAAAATCAGAAATCGCCCGGCCTGTCACAACCAGCCACTTCGAAAGTCAGGAGATACCTCTCATTCGGCGGACAATCGTTCCGAAACTCCAGCTTGGAAAGGGAGCGTCCCTGGACAACATCCCATTTGTCACCCGGATAGAGGGCCTCCAAGGTGGCCCAGTCTTCAAAACCGTCCGCGATCCGGAGATCCTTTCCCGATGCCCGGATGAAGTTCAGCACCTTCACCAGTTCCTCCCGCACTTCCTCGTCATCGGTTTTGGCATACCGGTCATTTTGCCGTCCGAGGCGTTCTTGAAACGAAAACGTCGCACCCATATCTGACTATTCGCTTTACCCCAAACTTGACAAGGCATTTCAAAGCCGGACTCGGCTCGATCTGACCCACTCATCTTCGGCCAACTAACATCCTAAATGTCTCTCCCTTAGTCACTTGGAACGCAACTCACATCATTCCATATTGGCAGACAGCCAACCAGTTGAGACCGGCCCCCGGATCTGATAACATCCCCGAATGCCACCACCCGCTCAACCCACCTCCGCCATCATCTCCCACTCCTTCCGGGCTCTTCCTCTCCTTCTTGAGCCACAATCTTGGGATTTTTTCCCCGAACCCTTTCATCGGTTGCATTTCCCCTCCCCCCT
>CAXTTX010000259.1:6564-7858 GCA_964247045.1 uncultured Verrucomicrobiales bacterium
ATTGACAATCCAACCCTTTGCAAAAACCCACGCTTCCCACCCCTCACCGTCCCTTTTTGTCAAAATGACAAAAACACTGCTGCATCGTGCTGCTGGCACACGGATTCTGCAAAAATCCCCCCATTTTTGACGCCAAAATCCACCATTCCCACGCCTCATCCACCCCTTTCCCACTCCCACCCCTCATGAAAATCGTCATCCTCACCGGTGCCGGCATCTCCGCCGAATCCGGCCTCAACACCTTCCGCGGCAGCGACGGCCTCTGGGAGGGCCACCGCGTCGAGGACGTCGCCACCCCCGAAGCCTTCGACCGCGACCCACATCTCGTGAACGACTTCTACAACACCCGCCGCCGCCAGCTCGCCGACGTGAAACCCAACGCCGCCCACCACGCCCTCGCCCGCCTCGAGGAACACGCCGGCGACAACGTCCTCCTCGTCACCCAGAACGTCGATGACCTCCACGAGCGCGGCGGCAGCAAGAACCTCCTCCACCTCCACGGCGAGCTCCTCAAAAAACGCTGCCAACACTGCGGCATCGTCACCCCCTGCCACCAGGACATCCACCCCGAAGACCTCTGCTCCAAGTGCCATCGCCCCGGCGGCATGCGCCCCGACATCGTCTGGTTCGGCGAGATGCCCTTCCACCTCGATGAAATCGGCGCCGCCCTCGAAGAGGCCGACCTCTTCATCGCCATCGGCACCTCCGCCCTCGTCTACCCCGCCGCCAACTTCTTCGACATCGCCGCCGCCCACGGCGCCCGCACCATCGAGGTCAACCTCGCCTCCACCGCCCGCTCCTCCGAGTTCGACGAACGCATCGAAGGCCCCGCCTCCCGACAAGTCCCCCGCCTCGTCTCCCGCCTCACCGGTGGCTCATGACAGCCGTTAGAAACTCCTCAATTCCCCTCTCCAGCCTCCTCCTCCAGCGCTTCCGCATCACCCCCCTCGGACTCTTCCACAGCCTCCACCGCCTTCTTCTCCGGCCGTTCCGGCACCACGATCGCCCCGCCGAACTTCTCCTGGAACTTCTCTAACGAAATCTCCCCGGTCGAATCCACCCCGCCGCTGCTCGGCCCGATATACGAATACTTCACCACCGGCGCCCCGCTGTTAGGCAAACCATCTTCCCCCGCCTGTGGATAGTGGAACTCCACCGTCACATCAAACCGCCCGAAACCACCGAACGGCCCCGTCGTGTTCAGCGAGTGATACAAGGCCGCCGCCTTCTTGTCCCCCACCGCCCCCCGCAGCTTGATCTTCAAATCCTCCAGCAATCCCTTCCCCCGATCCTC
>CAXTTX010000260.1:0-754 GCA_964247045.1 uncultured Verrucomicrobiales bacterium
CGGCGTTGCGCCAGCTGGCGTTCGACTTTTTCCACGATACCCGCAGGCAACTGACGGCATGGGCCAAGTTGTTGGAATCCGGGGAGTTCGGGGAATTGCGGGAGCACCTGCACCGGTGCAAGGGCGGGGCGTCGCTGTTCGGCCTGGAGCGGATCGTGGCGATGATCGGGATGGTTGAGAGCCCGGCGGCGCTGGAGAAGCGGGGCTTTGATTTCTCGTTGTTCGAGAATGAATTGAGCGAGGCCGAAAAGGCGGTCGTCGAGCTGGAAGGCTGACGGTCGAATGGCGGCGCTGGTCCAATCCCCGGAGAAAGAGCTGCGTTTCACGCGTTCCGGGCAGGCCACGGCGTTCTGGATCTCCGCGGCGGTGCTGGCGGCGATGGCGATCACCCTGCTGGCGTGCGCGTATTACCGGGACATCAATCCGAGGGTGCCGCACGGCGCGTGGGCGCTGGTGCCTCTAGGGCTGGCGGTGGTGATGGCGAAGGTGGCGGTGGGCATGACGCGGCACGCCTACCTGATTTTGACGCCGTTGGGGATCGAGATTTTCCCGTTTTTCCGGCCGGCGACCGGGATGCGGCTGGTGATGTGGCAGGAAGTCGCCGAGGCGGAGGTGAATCCGGGGGAAACCCTGCTGACGCTGCATCACAACGCGGAGAAAACCTCCGGCATCCATCTTTCGCTGAAGCCGATCCGCGCGGATCGCAGGAGCTTGCTTGCCAAAGCCATCACGGGGCGGCTATCTCCGCCGGCGC
>CAXTTX010000260.1:764-7852 GCA_964247045.1 uncultured Verrucomicrobiales bacterium
TGATCCCATGCGCACCCATTCACGACAAATCCTCTCGGTGGAAGAAACCTTCGGCCAGAACGGCTGGCACTGCGAACTCGTGGAGGGACGGGACGTGCTGCAGGCGGGATTCGACGCGCACCACACGCGGGTGGCGCTGATCGCGCAGGCGTATCCGCAGTTGAACGCGCTGACGGTGGTTTCCGAGTCGCGGTTGGCGCTGGACGAGGAGCACCTGCATGCGGTGCTGGAACTGCTGGCGCGGGCGAACAAGCAGCTCACGCTGGGTGGCTTCGAGTACGATCTGGACCGGGAGTTCCTGGTGTTCCGGATCACCAATCTGTTCGAGCGGGAGCGTTTCGATTCCGACATCATTTCCTCGATGGTGCATTGCGCGATCGCCGAGCTCGACCGGCTCACGCCTTACGCGGCGATTGTCAAAGGAACGCCGGCGGATCTGCTGGATGACCTTGACCTCGGCCGGCTGCTGCTGCGGGAGGATGTGATCCCGCCGGTGCCGGGGGATGAGGAAGAAGAGTATTGAGTTTGCTAGTTTTGAGGCAGGAAAAATGGGGCAATTAGTGCCTCTAAAATCCTGCGGATTGTTCAGTGTTCAGGGAAGAGGAATATTGAGCCGGAGGAGAGCGTATAACAAGCATGAGAGTATTTCTCATCCTGGTTGCGATGCTCGTTTGGGGGCTTGTGGCGGTCCTCCTGATCGCGCCCTATGGGGATGGTTTCATTTCGTATGCGAGCTATTGCCTGCCGATTCCCGTGTGTGGAGCGGGGTGGGCTTGGTACCACGTGGCCGGGGAGAACCGGATTATCGGACACCTCGTGCCGAATGTTTTGATCGGTGTTGGCTCGGTTGTGATCCTTCTCCTGATTACCACGGTTAGTTTCCGGAATGAGATCGCGGGAAAGGAACTCGATGGGGCGATCCTCGGCCTCGAGAGATCTTCCAACCACCAATACCCGGTCGTGACGATTTCAAACGGCGGCGGTGGCCTCCGGTTCGAAGGCATCGCGGATGAATTTTTCCAGGCTGCCCGTGAGGGAGATCGTGTCGAGAAGCGCGCCGGAGCCGTGGTGGCGATGTTGAATGGAAAAGCGATCCCGATCGTGGAGCCATCCTTCCTGGACGCGATCCGGAGGGGGACGCGCTGAACGGCATTTGCAGGGCGGTTCCCGGGGCCATGAAGGTGTGGTTCGATCCAGCGGAGGGAGGAGAAAAGAGGCCGGAACCGCCGGGGGAAGATCGGGTTATCTAACGGAGGGTCGCCCCGTCCAGGGTTGTTTTCTGGAAGGTATCGGTTTTTTTGTTCCATTCCTCCCGGTCCAGCTTCTGGCCCCCTTCGCTCGTGAGGTCGGCGCTCCACTGGTTATAAACGTTGATCTCCCTGCTGAAAGGCACGCCGCGCTCGATGGTGAATTCGGATTGCTCGCCTGGGATCACGTTGTGGACTTCCAGTCTGGCCCGGCAGTTCGTCAGGGCCTTGAATTCGACCTTCTTATAACCGCCGGGATAACCGGTAACGCGGGCGGAAAGTTGTCCCCGATCTGGAGCGGGAGCTTTGGCCCCTGGCGCGGGCGCGGGGGCCTTCGGCGGGGCCTGTCTGGCCGGTGGGACCAAGGCTGGCTCTCCCGGCAGGGTGAAGCCTCCGTCAAGGTCCATGCCGCCGGGTAAACCGGCCTGAGGCACGGGCATCTCGAGCGGCGGCGGATTTTTCGCGGCCAGAGCCGGGGGGGCCGGCTTGGGCTGCGGCATGTTCCGCAGTCCCTCGTCGATCGCGGATTCCTGTTTCTGGAGATTCTCGGCCACTTGCTGGCGATGCCTTTCCGCGGCGGCGGGATCGAATCCGCCGAGCTTCTTCTGCACATCAGCCGGGAGGTCCTGATAGGGAATCGTGGCGGTGCCGGACTCGTGCATGATCTTCACCCCGCTCGGTGTGACCTCGCGGATGATGACGTCCTTGTAGTTTTTGTTTTTTGAAGTGGTCAGGGTCTCGAATTTTTCAGGTGCCTGGTCGGCACGGGCGGGAAGCAGGAGCGCGGCAGTGGCGAGGGCCAGGGCGGGGAGGAGGGGGTATTTCATGAGCTCGGAGTAGTGGTTCAGGTTCAGGGAAGTGGCTTCATGGATAGAATCGGGGATCCCGGGGGAGTGGTTGGGAAAAAACGCGCAAAGGGCGGAATTTTCGCGCGGGGGAAGGCCTCTCCACCATTGGCACAGTGTTGAAACTTTCCGGCTGGGGGGCAAGGCTGGAAAATCTTCCTCGACCGGACCGGGTTCCTTGAATAGCCGGAGACATGAAAATTCCCCTGCTGCTGGGTTTGATGACGGTTCCCGCGATGGCCTTTGAATATTCCGGCCACGCGGCGGACGTGTGGGAGTGGACGGTGGAGACGGGCTACCTGTGGAACGTCGGCAACAACACGGACATCGATTACGAAATCGTGCCGACGCAGCTCACCTTGCGGTCGCCGGTGGCGTGGACGCTGTGGGAGGACGAGAAGGGGGCGAAGCTGGTGGTGAGAAACCGCTTCTCCGCGTTGTTCGAGGCGATCACGCACGGACCTGAGGATGCCTACATCGGCCTGTCGGCGGCACCTTCGCTGGAGTATTGGTTTCCCTCGCAGAAGACCTCGGCGTTCTTCTCGGTTGGCGGTGGTTTCGGCTGGACGAACAGCGCGGGCGGCCCGCAGGCGATGGGGCGGGATTTCACGTACAACTGGTTCTCACAACTCGGCCTGCGGCAGAAGCTGACGGAAGATCTGTCGTTGCTCGGCGCGGTCTATTTCGTGCACCACTCTAACTTGGGAGCGACGGATCCGAATCCGGGGATCGACGCGCTGGGTTTCACGGTGGGCTGCAGTTGGACGTTCTGAGATGAGCCTTGCGGATGAGGGCTTCGCGTTGATCAGGGGGCAGATGCCACCGGAAACGCTGTCGGCGTTGCGGGAGATGCTTTTCCAAGAGGGCCTGGCGGGGGAGCGATGTCTGCTGGACGTCCCGCTGGTGCGGCAAACCGCGCTGGCCCTTAAGAAGCAACTGGTGGAGGTCGGCTATTTGCCGGCGGACGCGGTTGCGATCCAAGCGATCGCTTTCGACAAGACGGCGGCGACCAACTGGAAGGTGGCCTGGCACCAAGACCTGATGTTTCCCTTCGCGGAACGGGTGAAAACCGAGGGGTATGATTTACCCACGGTGAAGCAGGGTGTGGATTTCGCACGGCCACCGGCGGAGGTTCTGGAGGGAATGCTGGCGGCGAGATTGCATCTGGACGATTGCAGCGAAACGAACGGCCCGCTGCGTGTGTCCCCGGGAACGCATCGAGGCGGGATTTTCGATTCCGCGGGGATCCAGGATCTTATCGCCCGGAGTGGGGAGCGGGTTTGTGTGGCAGGCGAAGGAGAGGTGTTGATGATGCGGCCGCTATTGTTGCACGCGTCCTCCCAGGCGAGCGAACCCGGCCACCGCCGGGTGCTGCATTTTGTCTATCATACGGGTGAGGTCTTGCCGGAGCGGTGGCACCGGATGGCGGGATGAGGCAGGATCACCCCGTGTGCCCGTTTCAGAGGCCGGTTTTCCTTTTGTCGGATTCCTGATCAGAGGTCTTGCCGTTCGTGGTCGCTTCCACCGAGTAGTTGTTTCCGCTGCCGAAGAGAAACTCCAGCTTCTCGCCGACCGCCACGACCCTCATGAAAGGGGGGCGCGGAAGACCGGCGATTTCCTTGTCCGGAGGAGGAACATCTCCGGTGACCTTCACAAGCAGGGGCTCCGCCCCGCCCTGGATCGTTGCCTTCACCCGCTTCCATCCGGGATTGCCATGTCCGGTGAGGCGGAGTGTCACCTGCGCGTCAGGTGTGACCCAGTATTTGATATAGTATTGGTCCACCGGGAGGAGGTCGGCAGCAATGAGGTCAGCACCTTTGCCATTGTCCTTCCTCGCGATGTGGGCCTTGGAATCGTTGGCGCTCTTGCTCACCAGCCGGCCTTCAATGGTTTTTCCCGTCTTGGAGTCCGTCCAGACGCGGTAGCCTTCCTTGTCGCCCAGCAAGGCGGCGACTGTGGTATCCGGAGGAGGTGGCGGGCCGATCCGTTTCGCATTCAGCGGCTTTTTCATGCTGTTGTGACCGGACATCGACATGCCGTCCGCGCTCAATGTGTAGAATGCGGAAAACTTGTCGGTCCATTTGATCTCATATTTGCGCTGTGCCGGATCGGTGCAGATCCAGCGGGCGATGAGGTCGGTGCTGGTGACCCCGCCATCCATCTCCAGGATGAATGGGCCTTCCCCGCCGATTTTTTCCCAGGTGCCGATGACGGGGTCCAGGCGTGTGTCCCCGGCCAGTCCAGCCGGTTGGGCGGGAAGCATGGTCGTGGAAACCAGCGAGAAGAAGGCGGCGGTGAGGAGCGAGGCGGTTTTGGAGAGGCGGTTGATGAAGTGTGGTGTCATCTCGAGGGGGATGGGATGCGAGGTGTAAGCCGGGAACTGCCGGGAGCAGGTCATTTCTTTTTGACTCCGGCGCCGGTCAGGGTGATGTCGAAGGGGTTCTCGTCCTTGTCATTGCTCTTGATGTGAAGGGATGCCCCGCGGGTTCCGGTAGTCTTGGGCTTGAAGGCAACCTGAAAAGTCATTGTCTTGCCGGGAGGCACCTGTTTCGCCGAAGAACCGGAGATCGCGAACTCGCTGGCGTTTGGCCCGCCTAGGATCACGGATATGCCCGACAAGGTCTTGGTCCCCGTGTTCTTGATGGTGAAGGTTTTGGGCGGGCCCGTTTTGCCGACCTGCACGCTGCCGAAGGATTTCTTGGATTTGCCGTCCTTCAGGTCCGTGCCGATTGGCTGCTGGAGGGCGATCTCCGGCGCAGGTTGGTAAGGATAGAGGAAAAGGCCGTAGGTGTTTCTGTCGCCGTTGGTGACCTGGGCCTGATAGATGATCTGGCCCTTGCCGTTCACGGGGCCCTGGCCCGCCATTTGCCAATGCCCGTTGATTTCAAGGTCAACGCTTTCGACCGTCTGGCCGACGAGGCTGCTGCCCGGGCCGATGACTTTCCAGAGATTGGTGCCGTCCCCGGCAAAGATCTGCTGGCCTCCGGAGGTATCGCCCTTGAAATAAACCTTTCCGGTGTCCGTGGGGACCACCTGCTGGTCGTAGGAATCCAGGCTATTCCACAATCCACCGCCGGGAACGGGGTCGGAAGTCCGCGCGATCGCCTGCATGCCGGCCTCGCTCCAGAGGAAAATTCCAGAACTCGAATCGGACAGCGGGCAACTGAAGGCCACCTTACCTCCCGGGGTCAGAACAGGGCTGCCGAAAAGGCCGCCGGAGGTTTGGAAGAATCCACCGCCGGGAGCTTCCGTGTCCGTGGAGACGATCGCATTCACTTCGGTCAGCGAGCCGAAATTGATGGTGCTTTCGACAAACCAACTGCCGACGGAAAAGGCCACCTGGTCCGAATCGTTGAGCATGAGAGACAAGGGATCCTCGCTTTGCGGGACCACGCCGAGCGAGGAGCCATCCCAATAGAACAGGAAGCGACCGTCCTGCGTGTCTGCCTCGAAGACAAGGGTGCCCGAGTTGTTGACCGCGTAGTTGTCCTCGTCAAAATCCGTGAAGACACTTCCGTTCGGTGAAGGTGAGCCGATGCCGGCCACCCTTTTGACACTGGCACTTCCCTTGGAAAGCGTTGCCAGATAGATACCCATGCCCGAGCCGCCCGTTGTGGAAGAGACGAACGAAACCATGGTTCCCTTGTTGTTGATCTTGGGAGTCTGGTAGCTGAAGTCGAAGACCCCGCCGCCGGGAGCGCTGGCACCATCGTTCGCCAGGATATAAATCCCGCTGGTGTTCTTGAGGTAGAGCGCCAGCTTTTCGCTGCTGCCGGAAGGCAGGGTGGTGTAGGCAAGAAACGCCATGTCACCGTTGCTGTTCATGGCAGGACCGTCGAAAGCATAATCCACATCCGAAAAGATCCGGCCGCCGGGGGCGGACATGTCCTCCGCGAGGGTCTCCCGGATTCCACCGGTGTCGCCGGCGTAAAAATTCGGATAGTCAAAGAAGAAGGCTGTCGCGCCGTCGGAAAGGAGGGTAGGCCCCAGCGGGGAATAGATCTCCTCGCCGCCTTCGGAAAAGTCCCCCCCAAGGGCAATCTTGAGGTGTCCGGCGGGGGCCGCGTGGAGTTGGTGACCGAAGATGAGGGTGAGGCAGAGCGCGACCGCGGTTCGCGGCTTGAGTGGTGCGAGGGAGGAGGTGTGTGGTGATTTCATGTGTGGTGTTAGATAGGGAGTTTATCGTTCAGGAAGGGGGATTGGTCAGCTTGAGGCTGGTCTTGCAGTGGGGGCAGTTGAAGCCGGTGTTCCAGTGTTCGCGGATGAGGAGGAAGGATTTGTTGCAGCTCGAGCAGTTCACGGATATGGCGAGCGAAGCTTTTTCGGACTGTTTTGCGGTGATCTGCCGGTTCAGTTCGGTGATGTCGCGCTTGTATTGATCCTGGGTGTTGGAGGCTTTGGCGAGTTCGCTGCCGACCTGGACGACCTCGGTGAGGTTCTCCTCGTCGCTGGCGAGCCAGATGCCAACGGCGATGGCTCCAACGGCCCCGGCGGCTTTCGCCTCGTCGCTGAAGTTGTTGGTGGAATCCAATGCCACGCTGGTTCCGCCGAGGCCAAGTGCCAGTGCGGCGGTGGCCATCTTGTGGCTCATGACGTAGTTCTCAACGGAGGTTTCCAGCTCGCGGCTGGTTGCCTGTCTATCGGAGAGGGATTCCTGGAGGGAGGTGATGCGGTCATCGATGGCGTCGATTTTCACCTTTGCCCTGCGGACGAGGGCCGCGTCTTCCTCTTCCTTTTCGCGGGCTTCTTCGGCGAGTCTCAGGCGCTCTTGTTCGGCGGCTTGGTTTTTGCGGAGTTCCTCCGCCACGCGCTCCTGCTCGCGGAGACGGGCGGCCTGTTGTTCCAAAGCCCGGTTTTGTTCGGCCAGGGCGGAGGCCTGCGCCTCGCGGATCTTCAAGGCTTGCGCAGCCGCTTGTGCCGGCTCCTCGTGTCCCGTGTGACCCTGAGGCGCGGGCGGGGCAGCGGAGGGGCGCAGGAGGAGAATTCCCAGCAGGAC
>CAXTTX010000261.1:0-1200 GCA_964247045.1 uncultured Verrucomicrobiales bacterium
CTATCCGACCTTGTCCTTCCGCGTCGCCATTGTCGAATGACGGTGTCATAGGGCGGTGCCACGCCGGTCAAGGTTCGGCTGTGATGACGTTCTTCAATTTCTCCGCAAACACCGGACCCGTGCCGGTGTCCTCGTGCTTGAAATAGATGAACGCGTCCCTCCACGCGCCGGTTTGTTCCCGGATGAAATCCCGCCAGTCGCGGAGAGCGGCGGGGGTGTAATCCACCTTTCTCAGCCGGAGGTAGCCGAAGTCCGTGGTGGTAATCCGCGGCGTGATGAGTTCCTCGCTTTCCGCCAGGCAGAGCGCCGCACGGCGGGTCCTGAGGCGGTCGTAGGTATCATCGGAGAACCAGGACTCGTGCCGGAACTCGAACGCGGCTTTCAGGCCATCGGGCAGTGATTGGAGAAAGTCGTCCAGCAAGGGGCCGTCCTTTTTGAAATCCGGCGGGAGCTGGAAAAGGACCGGGCCGAGCTTGTCACCGAGTGCGGCCACGACGCCGTCGAAGTGGCCCATGATTTCACCGCAATCACGGAGGCGGGCGAAGTGGGTCACCCTTTGCGGAGCCTTGAAGGCGAACTTGAAGCGGGCGGGTGTTTCAGCGTCCCAACGCGCGATGGCTTTTTCCGAAGGAATCTGGCGGAAGGAATAGTTGATCTCCGTGGTGGGGAAGCGTTCGCCGTAGTAGCCAAGCATCTTGGCCAGCGAGAGCTTCTCCGGATAGAAGCTGCCTTTCCATTCGGCATATTGGAAGCCAGAGGTGCCGATCCAGGTTTTCATAGTGTGGGGGAAATCCGGTGCATCGGATCTCATTCAGGTGCCGGTGGGGGAGCCTTTTCTTCCTCCGGCGCGGCCGGTGGCGGTGGCTCGGTACCGGGCCGCTCCTTGAGAATCTTTTCCCTCGCCGCGGATCCCGAGACGGCAGCCCGGTATCTCTGCACACTGTCGCACAGGGAGGAGGCCATTGCCTGTTGGAAAGGTTCCATCGAGATGAGCTTGGCCTCGCGGGGATTGGACATGGACCCGGCCTCGATGCGGATCGCGGGATGATTGACCGCGGAAAGAGCCGTGGTGTCATCGCGCGCGACGGCCCCGTCTACCAAGTGAGGCGAAAGCCTGCGGACGGCCGAACCATGAACCGCCGTCGCCAGTGCCATCGCCGGGCCGCTGAAATCCCTGGCCTCAGGCGGCGCGTCCTTGGG
>CAXTTX010000261.1:1210-2743 GCA_964247045.1 uncultured Verrucomicrobiales bacterium
GAAGGGGGTGGGAAAGGACTTGGGTGCAAAATCCGGTGGTGTCCCGCGAGTTGGAACCGAAGGCGATGCGGATGAGAATCGCGTCCTCCTTGATTCCATTCGCGAAGTCCCGTCGCTTTTCCAAGGACATGCCGCCGTCGCCCCCGCGGGTCATCACCACGTGGAATCCCTTTTCTTCCAAGCCGGCCTTGGCGAGCTTCGCAACGCGTAGTGCGAAGTCCGCTTCGTTGCCATACTCGTTGACCGCACCCTTTTCCGCGCCGCCGCCGATGGGATCGAGGATTACGGTTTGGAAGTTCCCCGTTTCCGCTGAGGTGAAGGGGCTGAGGACCGGTTGCCAGATTCCTTTAACGTCCTCCAAGGAAACCATTGGCACGCCCTCGTGGTTGATGACCGGCCGCGCGAGACGGAAGCGGAGGCCATTCATCTCGCAAACATCGGAGCCGGCCACCATTTTCACGCTTACCTTGGGGTTCGACAATTCGATGGCGGCTCCTTCCCGCTTGAGCTTCTCGAAATCGTAGGAAGATCTCAGCGCCTCGGTGGAAACATGGGGGATGCCGCCAATGTCGATCGTCTCCCAGTTTGTTTCCAGGGGTTGGGCTCGCGCGGAAAGAAGGATGGCGGAGGCCGGGGCGGCGATTCCGGAAACCCGCGGCAGGAAAGCGGCAATGGTTTTCATCGGGTGGGTTGCTGCCGAGACTACCACCTTCGGGAAACCTGTCTATCAAATCAAACGGCGGATGTTTTTCCGTGGGAGAACTTTCCATCCATCGTTTCGTTAGATCATGGCGCAAAAAAATGCCACGCCCGGAGACGTGGCATTTTGCAACAACCAGAAGAAATGAACCTTGGTCAGGCTCCCGCCATGGCGGGCTGGCGCGATACCTCCACGGGAGGCCGGTGACTCGCCTGGTTGACGACGAGCGCCTCGTTCTTGTGGGTCACCATGCCGTCGTCCGCATTGTAGAGGGGATGCTTGATCAGGTGGGCCATATAGATCATGTGGACCCAGAGATCGTTCGTATACTTCCGAGGGACATAGTTCCACAGGCCGAAGATGGGGGAAATCTTCGCGTCCGGGTGGTTGTCGTTGAACTCATTCTTGGCAAGTCTTTCCCCGAGGAACTCGGCGCAACTGCAACCCATGATGTCGTCGAAATAGCAATGCACGCGGGGGAGAAGTAGCGCGGGATCGGCATCCAGCACCTTGAGCGTATCCACCGTGGAGGTGTAGAGGTCCACATCGACGGCGATGAATCCGATGGGAGCGGGTTTCGTTTCGAGAAATCCCTGCAAGGTCTGCCCGACATCACCCAGGTAAAGGCGTGTGGAGGGCTTGAGGCGCTTCTTGAGCGCGTCCACGTCCATCTTGTAGGTGCCGCGGGCGTAGATGTTCGGCATGTCCCGGTAGTCCAGGATGCCGGGCAGGCCCTCGCCGGTGTCGAAACCATAGACGTCAATGCCGACGCCGATGGCCCGCCCCACTTGGACAGCCACTTCTTCCAAGGCGACAAGGCCGTTGCCCCCCGC
>CAXTTX010000261.1:2753-7848 GCA_964247045.1 uncultured Verrucomicrobiales bacterium
ACTCGATGACCGAGATCCGCGGAATTCCCAGGGATTTCGCCATGTGGGCCGCCTGCAGGACACTCCAGACGTAGTTGGCCCGCACGATGGGACCGACCTCCTTCATGATCTCGAGCATTTTGCAGTTCAGATCTCCATATGCGAAGTTATGGAACCGATTACGCTCCTCCTGGAGCGCGTTGGCATGGGCGTCGCCTTCCAGCCAATTGTTGAGTTTGCGAAGAGCGCGCCGTGCGAGGGCTTTGGCAGGACTGTTCATAGGGTCTGCCTATTAGCAAACTCCCCCAGGCGGGGCAAGAATTATCGGGATGCTTCGCGGCTGGAGAATCCCAATCTAACTTGATAATCCGGGGCCGGGAAAAGATCGCCGGGAGAGCTCCTTGCGCACCTTGGCCCGCGATGTCCGGATTCAGCGGATGCCCGCGCCGAAGCCCGCGAGCTTGATGTCAAAGGGGTTTTCCGCGGACTCGTTGGTTTTCACATGAAGCGTCGCACCGCGATTGCCGACTGCCTTGGGTTTGAACGTCACTTTGAAAACGCGGGACTCGCCGGGGCCGATGCCGGGTTTGTTCGGCGGATCCACCCGGAAGTCCTTCGGGTTCGCACCGTCGAGGGTGATGGAGATGCCGGTGAGGGCTTCGCCGCCCGCGTTGGTGATGGTGAAGCCCTTGGTGCCACTGGTTTCGCCGACGAGGACAGTGCCGAAGCTCTTCTTGGAAACGCCGTCTTCCAGCGGGAATCCCGCCGGTTGCTCAACCCCGAGAGCAAGGCCCGCGGAAACGGCCTGCGCACGGTAAATTCCCCAGAGAGGAGATGTGAACCCTTCGGCACCTTCCTGATAATACACGACAAACTTGCTGGTGGTGGATTTGGTTCCGAACACCGCCCGGCCCATGGCAGGCGCATCACCGAGGAAGGTCGCGCTTTTCATCGGCTTCTGCTCCCTGCGGAAGGCATTGGCACCGATAAAAGTGACACTGGCCGGAATGGTCACTTTTTCGACCAGCGGAGCGCCCTTGAAAGCGGCGTGACCGATTTCCCGCAAGCCTTCCGAGAATTCCAGTTTCTCCATGCCCTGGCAATGGGCGAAGGCCTCCGAGGAGACGACGGTCACGCTGGAAGGAACCTTGAGACTTTTGAGCGCCACACAGTTCTGGAAAGAAGAATGGCCGATCGTGACAACGGTAGGGGGAATCAGGATTTCCTCGAGCCGCGTGCAACTCTGGAAAGTGTGCGGTGGGATCCTTTCCAAGTTGGCGGGAAGGGTGGCGTTCTTCAGGCGCTCGCATCCCAAGAATGAGGATTCCTCCCTGTTGGTCAGGCTGTCCGGGATGACCACATCCCCGAGGCGCGGGCACTCGGCGAAGGCGAGGCGACCGATCGTGACCAAGGTGTCCGGTAGCAGGACGGAGGTCAGCCGGTTGCGGCGGAATGCCTCGGTCCCGATGGTGGTGACCCCCTCGGGCAAGGTCACGGAGGTGACGAGCTCCAGATTGCGGAATGCTTTTTCGCCGATAGTGGTTACCGGTTTACCGACGACCTCGGCGGGGATCTTCAAGGCTCCCTCCGGAGCCTCCACCGTACCGGTGATGGTGACGCTAGTCTCATCCTCGGTGTAGGTGAAGTTGTCGGAAGTGCCGTCAGCGAAGAGTGGCAGGCCCAGGAGACAGAAAGAAAAGGCGGCAAAGGCGCCGGAAGAGAAGGTTTTCATGGTCGGGAGAACGCTCGTGCGGTTGAAGATGATCCGTCACGGTGGAGAGAGCCGGCCCACGGGATCGACACGGAAATTTTCAGCGGATGCCCACGCCTTGGCCGGCTGTCTGGAAATCATAGGGATCCAAGGGACTCTCGTTCGTCCTGATGCTGATGGTCGCCAGCCGCTCGGAGATGCCGGTGGGGGTGAAGGTCACCTTGAAGACACGCGATTCGCCAGCAGAAATGGTGGTTTTGTTCGGCTGCGTGACCTTGAAATCCTTCGGGTTCGCCCCATCGACGGTGACCTTCAGGCCGGTGAGGGTTTTCGTGCCGAGATTGTTAATGGTGAGTATTTTCGGACCACCCCGCTGGCCGACCAGGACGTCGCCGAAGCGCGTTTTGCCACCTTCCCCGATGGAGGAGGCGTTCGGGCTGGAAACGCTGAGGGAGATTCCCTCGGCCACCAACCTGACGGGATACCCGTTCCAAACGGGCGTGGTGAATCCCTCCGCGGTAGCCAAGTAGCAAACGAGGAAGCCGGGCGGGGGATCCTTTTTGGCGACCTTGAACACGAGCGGGCCGAGCAAGGGTGCATTACCGAGGAAAACCGCCCTCCTCATGGGGGAACTTGTCCGCTGAAAGGCCGCTTGGCCGATCGTCGTGAGCGTGGAGGGAAAGGTGATCTCGCTGATGCCCGGCGAGCCGCCGAAGGCGCGGGCCCCAATGACTTGCAGGCCTTCCTCGAGTTTGACGGATTTGATCGATTCGCAAAACTCGAAGGCGCTGTTGCCGATGGTGACGACCGAGCCGGGAATGGTGACCTTGGTGATCTCGGTGCAATTCCGAAAAGCGCCGGCACCGATGGCCGTGACGGGTTTACCGGCGATGGTGGGAGGGATCTTGGCGGGTCCCGTGGCATCCTCGGGATAGTCCGTAATGGTGACGCTTGTCTCGTCCTCGGTGTAGGTGAACTGGGCAAAGACACCATCAGCGAGAAGCGGTTGGCCGAGCATGCAGGAAAACGACAGGATGGCGCAGGCAGCGGGTGATCGAAAGAATTTCATGAGCGGGTGGACGTCGGGTTTTTGACATGACTGATCCGATAAAGCGGCCGCATGGGGACCATGCAAAACCGATTTTGGTGGGCGTGATTCCGGGCCGAGCCTGGTGACATCATGTTCCTGCAAAGTGTGCAGGGTTCTGGAGAGTTGATGAGCATCGATTCGCGGGGGGCAGGCAAGCAATTCCATGGGGCATCAGCTTGCCGTGCTTCGGTGATCCCGGCAGGAGGAATGGCAACTTGAACCGAACCGGCTTGTCGCGAGCCGTTTGTCTCCCGTGGTGATGAAGCGGCCATCCGCGATGATTCCAATTTGTATCATCAATCCATGCCTCTCCCAATCAACCTGCCAATATCGATCCCGGGGTGAACGCACGTTGAACCATGAAGTTTCCCGTAACGGAGACAGTCCCCCGCCACCAGCTCAACCAAACGGGTAAGAAGATGCACGGACGCGAGAGAATGATGCGGCGACCTGAATGCGAATCATGGCGGCTTCGCGCCGTCATGTGTTGATGTCATGCTCCGGAGTATCTTCCCGATGGATTCCGGACGATGCCAAGGCAGTGTACCTGTTTGTCCTTCCGCGTTACCATTGGAGTCGCGACACCGGCATTCCGACGCTGAAAAATGTCACAATCAGGCAAGTGGTATCCTGATTCCAAGGGAGAGTCGGCGGGAGCATTTCATCATGAGGGAATTGGAATGCGGAACCATCCGCCAATCTAACATACCCGTGGGTCCATTGATCGCGAGGAGTGACCAAAACGGCACTGCGGGAGCTTTCCTTGGTATGGAAGTTGCATCAACCGGTATGACGGCTGGACCTGTTGCGTGTGAAATTCACATCAGCCACGAGCGCGCACGGCTTCCCGCAGTTCTCCGTATTCCTTGTAAAAAAACAAACAACCACAATGAATTACTCAATACCCTGTCAGATCAAAAAACGCGGGCTAGGGGCATTTGCCGGCTTGCTCTCGCTGTGTTCCACAACCCTCCACGCGGATGAAGCCGTTTCATTCGAACTGGAGAACGCTACCATGGACGATGTCCAGAAGGCCATGGACGCGGGAGCCCTCACCAGTGTCGAGCTCGCGCTGCTTTATTTGAACCGCATCGAGGCCTACGATAAGAACGGCCTGCTCCTCAACACGGTTCCGGCGATCAATCCGAGGCTCTTCGCCGAAGCGGCGAAGGCGGACCGCCTGCGGGCCAACGGCGAGAAACTCGGACCCCTGCAGGGCATTCCTTTCACGGCCAAGGGGAGCTTCAATTTCGAAGGCTTGGCCAACACTGATGGCATCTCCGTGTGGGCGGACCTGTTCCCCAAGGAGAGCTGTTTCGTCATCCAGAAGCTGCAAGAAGCGGGCGCGGTTTTCCTGGGCCATGCAAACCTTGACGCGTTCCAGGCCTCGACCTCGCAGGCAAACTCGCAGGTCTGGGGACTCGCGCGGAATCCTTACAACCCGGAGTTCCGCACGGGTGGAAGCAGCGGTGGCTCCGGTGCCTCCACAGGCGGCAACCTTTCCTTCTTCTCGCTGGGTGGTGAAACCGGAGGCTCGGTGCGCAGCCCCTCCGACCGCGGAGGAATCGTCGGCATCAAGACCAGCAACGCGCTGATCTCGGTGCGTGGACTGGCGCCACTCGCGTGGGACCGCGACGTCGTCGGGCCGATGGCGCGCCACGCGGAGGACACCGCCCACATCATGGATGCCGCTACCGTCGAGGATAGCTCCGACATCTGGGCGTCGGTGACCGTCGTCCCGGGCCGGACGAAGCCCACCGGCTACGCGGCGAAGGCGGCCACCACCACTCTAGCAGGCAAGCGCCTCGGGGTCCCCCTCAATATGCTCGGCACCAGCACGGGATCCGTGGCCGATGAGATCCGCGCCCTCTTCGCCCAGGCCCGTCTCGACCTCGAGGCGGCCGGTGCGACCATCGTGGAAGTCACCGTCCCGCCGGAACTCGACATCTCCTTCGCCGGACGACGTGCCTCGGTGCCAGCGGAGATCGTGACGGCACCGACCCGGAAACTTTACTCCCCCGTGACCGTCGATACCACGGGTAACATGGTGGGCAACTCGCGCGGCTATCCCTTCAAGACCTTCCTCGAGGCGATCGTCTCGGCTAAGGACGTCGACAACATTTACAAGGTGCCGCTCTGGTACGAGCACGAGGGCGTGGACGACTTCATCTGCGAGCACTTCGGGATCGAAGACGTACGCCATGGTCAACGCGCGCGGACACCTAGCACGTTCGGCAGCGAGTACAGGACGTCGTGCGCCGGCTCCACGCCATCGAGCAGATCGCGTCGCAGGCCGACCTCGCGCACGTGGAGAT
>CAXTTX010000262.1:0-3212 GCA_964247045.1 uncultured Verrucomicrobiales bacterium
GATCCAGGTGTGTGGCACGTCGCCGATGTGGCCCGGTGACCTCGGATCCCGCCACGTGATCTCGGGCCACTGGTTCCACGTTTGCGGGCGCGTATCTGTCAGGAAAAACTCCAACAGCTCCAGGGCCTCCTCGCGCCTGCCTAGGCGGATGAAAGCACCGATGATCCGGATTTCGTAAGCCGTGTAATTCAGCCAGGGCAGCTCTCCCCGGTGCTTGCCACGGAATCCGGCCAGATAGGTATCCAGCATCTCGTGAAGCGCTTGCTGGGGCAATACCTCGGCGAAGTCCAGCAAGGCGATCGCATTGGCCGTGGCGGTTGGGTCGAAGTCCGCCCACTCCACCGAGCCGGGAATGTAATGGATATCCCGCTCCCGGATCACCTCACGGATCGAGTGCAGCGTGTCTCCCAGGAAATTCGCCGATTCCTCACGCCAACGCGCCGCATCGTCGCAGGCACCCATGGCTTCGGCGAGTTCCACCGCGGCCTCGATGCCGCGGATGCCCCAGAAATCGTCCCAATAGGAGTGGACAGGGTGGGCCATGTAACCCTCGTGGCTAACAGACTCCGGCAGGAGACCATAACACGCGTCGCACATGGATTCGCTGAAAGCCTCCGGCATGTGCCGCTTGCGAAGTGTTGCCATGTAATCGGCGGCCTTCCGCACGTGCGGCCAAAGCAGCATCAGGAAGCCCCGGTCCGGAGTTGTCCGGAAAACCTCGCAGACACCCCAGATGAATTGCCCGTGGCTGTCGTGCTCGACAATCCAGTCGATGCCATCACGGTCCACCACCGCGGGGACAAATCCATCGTCCCGCTGGAACTGGCAATACCACGAGATGAACTCCCGCAGCACCTGCGGCTGCCCCGCCTTGGCCATGGCGGAGCCCATGATCACGCAGTCCCTGACCCACGAGCGTGTATAGCGGCGCGGTCCCGGTTGGATGGCCGGACCGTCCCGGTTGATCATGATGTGGCACGCCGCCGTGCGGAAACACCTCACGGCACGTGCCGCCGCTTCCGGAACGTTCCACTCGACGGGCGAAAGGATCTCCCTCCAATGTGCCAAGGAGCGTTCCCGCGCATCCTTCACGAGGACGCCTGCTTCCTCATGAAAGGGAACCGAAATGATGATCTCCTCGCTGGGAATGTCCGCAGTGAATTTCCAGGTCAGAACCGCGGAGGCGAGGCCCGAGTCATCCTGCAGTTCATCGCGCGGCGGCATGGCCCCGCGGGCGAGGAAAGAGACGATTCCTTCCTCCTCGAATGCGGCGACGCCGTGGTAGTTGGCCGGGCGATTGGGAATCACCTTGCGGCCCTCCACCACCATTCCTTCCGCGGTGCAGGAAGTGACGTTGTGGATGGGACTCATTCCCCCGAGATTCCGGAACGCCTGCCACGGCGGGTTCACCTGGAAGGGACGCGCGGCGATCGCCAGGCGGATGCTTTTCCCGGAGGTGTTCTCAAAGCGGTATTTCACCCGCAAAACCCGTTCAATGTCGGTGCCATCGACCCAAGGCATGATCTGCAGCTTCACCTTGTAGGCGTTCCAGGTGACCACCGGAAGCGGAACTCCGTCCGGGGCAAGTTCCGTTTGGATCTCGGCCTCGGCCCAGGTCACCAATTTGCCGCCCACCAGAAGAAACGGTTCCAGCGAGAACCCGCCTTCATCGACTTCCACCATACCCTCCTCGTTGATGAGGGCGCGCTTTACCCCTTCCGGACTACCGACCGGCGTCCAATAGGATTGCTGGTGGTGCCAGTAGCGCGGATACCAGCCCCGTGGGAAATCCGCCGCCACCGCGTGGATGAAATCATTGGGCGAGTGCGAGAACGAGTCCGGCCGGAGATGAAGCGTGCCGAGCGCCGCGGATTTGAAATTCGCGAAGTTCACGCGGACATGGCGGGCCTCCGCCTTCGGAGCGGGAATATGGGTCCGCTGCCCGAGCGCGCGCTTTGCCTGATAGATGGATGTCCAGTTCTCCCCGTCCTGCGAAATTTCGATCTCGAACGCCCGCGGGGGCATCGGCATGGGCCAGTCGATCACTAGGCCGCCGAAGCGCACCGACCTCCCGAAATCCACCCACCAGCGGGGCTTCTTGTCTCCCGCGTCCGCGCGCCAACCGCTTGGCGAGCCATGCTCGAAGACGAACTCCGGCGGGTAGTTGGGAAGGTGGCTGGAAGCCCCCATCGATTTGGGCAAATAGAGGGTCTGGTCCTCCAGTGAGAGGTCCGCGAACCAGATGCTGCCGCTGCCCCCCGGACCGGCGACAATGACCAACTCGATGGCTCCGACCACCTTGGGCGGACCGCCCCCCTGCGGACCCCAGGCAAAGGGCAGGTTCCGCTCGCTGATCCGGCCCTGGTGCCAGTCACGGGGCAGTTGATAGTCCTCGTGGACATATCGCCAGGCATCGGCCCCCATGGGGTCGATGATCTTGAATTCCATGTGGTTGCGAAGGCCATGGCCGCGCAGGGAAAAGTGGAATTCAAAGATATCCGGAAGCACGAACTGGATCTCTTTCCGGGCGACGACGAAGCCCCGGCCGCCGTGGAAATCGTAGTCCATCCGCAGCGCGATCTGCCCGTCCGGGCCCTTGTCGCAATGCAGCTTCGCCTCCGACTGGCCGGACGCGAAAACCGTCCAGGAATCTGGATCGTCGAAAAAACCTGCGAAAAGACCGGATGACATTCGGAGAAGGGTGTTTGATGGAAAAGCTAACGATCTAAAAGGATCGTGCCAGCAGAGTTTGGAACTTTCTCCCCGCGGGCATTTTGCCGCCGGCGGGTCGGAATCCGGGTTGCGGAATCCCGGAAAGGTGCTTATCACCGGAGCCATGGAAACGACGCTACCCCTCCCGCCCTCCATCGTCCTTCCCGGCCAAGGCCGGGTCGTGGAAGCCTTCGGTGACCGCGCGACCTTCATTCTAACCGGCGAACAAACCGGCGGCCGCTACACGATGTTCGTGAACGAGACCGCTCCGGGCTGCGGACCGCCCCCGCACCGCCACGACGCGGAGGACGAATGGTTCCACGTCCTGGAGGGACAGGCCGAGTTTTTCAAGGACGGTGAATGGACGGCCCTGCCACCCGGCTCATCGATCTTCATGCCGCGCGGCAGCGTCCATACGTTCCGCAACGCCGGGGAAACACCCTTGAAGCAACTGATCCACACCGCGCCCTCCGGTTTCGAAACCTTCTTCACCCGCTGCG
>CAXTTX010000262.1:3222-4856 GCA_964247045.1 uncultured Verrucomicrobiales bacterium
GAATTCAACCGCGAGGGTGGCTGCGACATGGGAAAGGTCGTCGAGATCAGCGCGGAGCACGGGATTTATTACGTGTGAGTGTGGTTCCACCGTTGACGAGGTTTCTTCGATCTGGTCAAGGAGATGGTCTGTTAGGCCTTGCCTACTGCCCGGGCCTTTATACACAACTCGGGCGATGCCACCAGTATGGCAAGTATCGGTTCGCTGGATGGATCTGAGTCCCGGGGACGGCATATATCGGGTCGATTGGATGGATCTGAGTCCCGGAGGACGGCATATATCGGTTCGCTTGGATGGATCTGAGTCCCGGAGGGACGGCATAAGGTAGCCGGTGGCCACCGGTAGCGCGCCGCACGATTCCTGAGCCCCGGCAGGGGCGGCAGAAGCGTTGCCCGCGGAAATACGCCCCTGTCCCCTCTGCCGGGGCTTGTCCATCGCGGATGGCCCGATCCCGCGAGGACGCCATCTGGCCACACGTTGCTCAGTTCGCCTGCGCCGCGAGCTCCGCCGCCTTCGATCCCGGCGGCGGAGGCGTGGGAATATCCGTCGGCAGCCTGCTGACAATCTCCTCGCTGAACCCCATCTCCTCGATAAGCAGCCGACCGCGTTCCTCATGGGAAATGGGCCGCGAAGAAGCAACTCCATCCGCGGCGAGCTTCACCGCCTGTCCAAATGACGCTCCGATCACCTCCTCACCCTTGTTGATCCGCGCGGTGAGTTCGTAGTTGAAAGGGCTCCAGCCGCGGGTGCCTTCGTAAAGCGATTCGAAATCCGCGTGCCCGGCACCGAAGTGTTCAAGACGGCACTCGAAGCCATCCGTCTTGTGGAGCGGTCGCCAGGCGATGTGCCAGTTGCCCTCCCGCTTGGCGCAGGTGAGGCCCCAGGCCGGATGATCCACCACGCTTTCCGTATCTTCTTCCAATCGGAGCGGCACCCCACAGAGGATGCTGGTGTCGATTAGATAGTTCGCGCCATCGATGGCCACCAGAACGGTCCCGTGGTTCGGCGGAATCCCCGGGGCAGCCATCATGGTGGCCACACCGCGCCTTGAATCGAAACCCAGGGATGAAAGCAGCGCCTGCATGGCCCCCGCGCCCGCCCAGCAGGTGCCGCCCGTGCCATGGGCGAGCCAGGCGTTAAAATAATCCGCCGCGTCGCTGCCGGGAAACGGACCGGGATCCGCCGCGCGGGCGTGGATGAGCTTGCGGACGTTGTCGAAGGGGACCGTCTGGCACCACACGAAGTAGAGCGCCGCGAGATCCGCGGGGGTGGGTTCGGGAAGGGATTGGAAACCGAGGCGGTCCAACACGCGTTCAAGGAGATCTTGGGGAAGCGATTCCATGCCCGGAATTCGAGGCCATTTCAGGTGCGGAATCAAGCGGTTTGAGTTTTCTCATTCGCGGCTAAGGTGGGGCGATGAGATTGCCGATTTTCCTCCCTCTCGCCGCCATGGCGTTGCTGTCCGCCGGATGCGGGGCTCCCTTGCAAGGACTCCAGGCGGGGCACGGCAGTTACCCGATGAATGGCCCCAAGGGTGGATATAGGCTCACCCGCAACCTCGTCTACACGCCGCCGGATTGGCCGGAGAAATGCCCCGGGGATCTCTATCAGCCGAAGACGGCGGGACTCTCCCC
>CAXTTX010000262.1:4866-7842 GCA_964247045.1 uncultured Verrucomicrobiales bacterium
GTGGCGGCTGGACCGGCGGGGACGGCCGCTGGCAGATGGAGCCGATCGCCAAACAACTGGCGAAGCACGGCTACGTGGTGATGAACGTCACCTATCGTCAGGCACCGCAGTGGATCTATCCCGCACCGGTGGACGACATGCGCGAGGCTCTCCTCTGGATGCGACAGCACTCGACGGAATACGGGATCGATCCGGAAAGGATCGCGACTTTCGGCTATTCCGCGGGCGGCTACCTGGCCGTGCTTGCCAGCGATGATCCCCATGCCAAACTGCGGGCCGTGGTGGCGGGAGGCGTCCCGGCGAACCTGAGCCTTTACCCGGGCGGGGACTTGATCCCCAACTTCCTCGGCGGCAGGCGGGACGAGATCCCCGGGGTGTTCCGCGAAGCCTCACCGGTGAACCACATCTCGGGCAAAACTCCGCCCACCTTCGTCTATCATGCCACGGAAGACCGGCTGGTGCCGCCGGAACACGCGCGGGAATTGATCGGGCAATTGGAAATCCACTCGGTCCCGCACGAGGTGTATTGGATCCAGGGGAAAGGGCACATCCACGCCTTCTTGTTTCCAGTGGATGCCGTCAACCGGGCCGTGGAGTTCCTCGACCGGTATATGCGTTAGATTTCAAGAGGGACTCCAAGAGGGACTCGTATACCGTTTGCCAGATTGCCTTGGTGAATTGATCGAACTTCTGCAAATGTGCGCTGTCCGGAGTTCAAGCTTCAGCTTGCTTCTTTCCTATGAGGACAAGCTGAAGCTTGAACTCGGACAACGCGCTATGGTAGAAGCCCGGCTCGTTTCGGCAATCCAATCTCGCAAGCGATCTATCAAACCAATAAGTCCCACTAAGCAACGCGAATCGCCGGTTTGCGGAACGGACGCCCCCCGGCACCGCCCGCAAACCGGCCTCGCATTCAACCGTGCAGCAAAATGAATCAGTTCACAGCGATCTCGCGTGGCTTCGCATCCTCGCGGACCGGAACGCGCAGGGTCAAAACCCCGGCTTCCAGTTTGGCTTCCGTCTTGGTGCCGTCGAACCTGCGGCCGAGCCGGATGTCCAGGGCATACTTGGCAGGCGGGGCGCCGTCGCGCTGCGTCCAGCCATCGGGAACCGTGTTGGTCCGCGCGGCCTCCACGCTGAGATTCGCCTCGTGGAGCGTGAGCTTCAGGTCCTCCTTGCGGACACCGGGAAGCGCGATCTGGAGCGTGGCTCCCTGCTCATCTTCGGTGGTGCGGAACTGTGGGCGATAAGTGGCATCGGCTTGTTTGGCCGTGGCAACGGAGCCGGCGGTTTGGGATGGGCAATTGCAATCGTTCATGGTGGTCTATCAGGTTTGAAATGGATGGTTCAGGGTCGTTGGTTCAGCGGATCTCGATGTTGACCTGTTTCGGCTCTTCTTTCGGCCGCTTCGGGATGGTGAGTTCGAGAACGCCGTTCTCCAGGCTGGCGGTGATACCCGCGGCATCGAGGTCGTTGCCCAGGCGCCACTGGCGTTCGAGCTTTCCGCCAAAGGGCTGGTCGGCCGGAGTTTCAGCAACCAATTGGAGCGTGCGGTCGGTGACCGAGAGCTTCACGTTTTCCTTGGCATAGCCCGGCAGGTCCAGACGGAGGATCCACGCGCTGTCCGACTCATGGAGAGTCTCGCGGGAAGCTTGCTGGAAGGCGGGGGCAAGACGGCCGCGTTCAAAGAGGCGGTCGAATTCTGAGGCCCAGGAAAGTGCGGGTTGGTATCTGTTGAGGAAGTTCATTTGGATGATGTGATGTTCGTCATCTTATACGCAGGAATCATGCGAGGTGGTTTTCAGGGTGGTATAAATTGATGATAATCAACCGGATATATATTTTGTCCCCCCCTTGCCGGGAATTTCCACCTCTTCCCAGCCGCGCGGAAATGTCCCGTTTGGGACGAAATGGCCGGGTCATGCTGGCACGGCACCGGGGGCGCTCTTGCGGCACCCGGCGAAAGGTGGCAGTCTCTCCCGCATGGAGGACATCCTCGAGCTGTGCCAGTGCATGGAAACCGTCACCTTCGCACCGGGCGAGGTGCTGTTGGCGGAAGGAGAGACCAGCGGTTGCCTCTATATTCTACTCTCCGGCACGGTGGCGGTGACGAAGGAGGAAGTGGAAGTCACGGAGATCGATCAGCCGGGAGCGTTCTTCGGCGAGCTGTCTATTCTGTTAGGAAAACCGCATCCGGCGACCGTGCGGGCGATGAGCGAGGTGGTCTGCCGCGTTTCCCGACCGGACAAGGAATTCCTGGTGGAGAACCCGCGCATCGGCCTGGCGGTGGCCGAACTGCTGGCCAGCCGGCTGACCGGCATGCTGTCCTATCTCGTGGACCTGAAGAGCCAATACGAGGACCGCAAGGACCACCTGGGAATGGTGGATGAAGTGCTGATGCACCTCTCCCACCGGACTCCGAAGAAGTGATGAGCCTTCTGCGGTTCTTTTATAACGCTTGCCAGAACAGCTTAATGAAATGGATCCAAACTCCTGCCATGGACAGGCTGTCCGGAGTTCAAGCTTCAGCTTGTTTCTTCGGTCTTCTGCATGCTTCAGATAGAATCTCAGCTTCTTTCCTCTTCCAAATCTGTGTAATCCGTTAAATCAGTTAATCAGTGGTTAAAAACGCCGAGCAATAACCCGGCGGATTGAGTTGCCTTGGAAACTTTTTTGAACCGGCTTTTTAAGTTTCCCAACGGCCTCTTCAGCTTGCGGTTAAAGGAAGAAACAAGCTGAAGCTTGAACTCCGGACAGCCCTGTGGCCCGTGTCGCCCAATCAGTATTCCTGCAATTTTGGCCTAAAAAACCGTCGAATCATCCCCCTCCACCGAAAACCAGCTCGCCTCGCGCCTTTCCAAATCCAACACGATATGCGTCGGCTCACCCCCCGGTTGCTTCCCCGCATTGAAAACGACACTCTTGCCCACCCGGCTGTGCCACGAACCTTCCGCATAAAAAGGCGCGTTATGAATA
>CAXTTX010000263.1:0-7829 GCA_964247045.1 uncultured Verrucomicrobiales bacterium
TTTTCTGGATCATCACCCCGACATTGCCGGCGGTCAGGTCCAGAGACTTGCCGGTGAAGTTCGGCGGGATATCGGTCGAGTAGGCGAGTTGCGCGGCATTGCCGCCCACCGCCACGCCATCATGCGTGCCCGCCCCGGCGGCAGAGCCGGAGCTATCCGCCAGTGTCTCCGTACCGGAGACCCAGTGCCCCACCAGCGCCAGCGCGGGATCCGGAGAAACCACCACCGAGACGCTATACACCCGCGTGATCAGCAGGTCGGAAGAAGTCACCGTGTAGCTCACCGGACTCGAGAAATTGCGGACGCTGCCGGAGGGCTTGTCACAGGTGGCCCCCGGGCTCAGCGTGTAGGTCGGTGCCAGCGCCGTCACATTGGTTCCAAAGGGAACCGGCAGCGTGATGACGTTGCCGACGATCGTCGCCGGTTTCATCAGCGTGAATGCGGTCATGTCCGCCGCGGGCGGTTGCGTGCCGGGAATCGACACATTGTCCATGTTCGTCCAGCCCCAGCTGCCCCGGTTGTAGTCGATGTAGTCGAGCGTGTAGCGGCGGCCGTCATTCACGTAAGGTTCCAGCTCCGCTTCCGTGAAACTCAGCGCCAGGAACGGATCCCCGTTGCCACCGGTCCGGTTCTTGCTCAATACGTAGGTATCGGCAACCACATCGCGCAGTGCGACACCTCCGAAACCACCGCCGTTGATCGCCGCCGCGGGAATCGCGGATGACCCCACCGCGGGAGCGGCCAGCGGGGATTGCCCGCCGGAAAGTTGGAAGGTCAGCGGACCCGAGTTGTTCAGATAGAAGTCCGGCGAACGCGCCAGCAGCGTTTCGCTGTCGTCATTATGTGTGCCCAGGCCCGTCGTGTTGGCGGCTCCTCCACCCAGCACGCTGCCGGTGGTGGGCAAAATCTGCGTCCATCCTTGGAGGCCGTTGTTGAAATCGTACGTGAGCGGGTCCGCCTTGATGACCTGCACGGTGTAGGTCTTCGTCGCTCCGTTCTCCGCGGTGATCGTGTAGGTCTGTGGCGTCGTGAAGTCCCGGTAGGTGCCGGATGGGTAAGTCGCATCCTCTTCCGCGAAGGGGGAAACCGTGTAAAGCCCGTCCAGATCCGTCACATCCACGGACAGGGGCACATGCTTCGTGATCGTCGTGCCCGAGATCTTCGCCATCCCCAGGCCGGTGAATCCGAAGGAGAGAATGTCATTGGCGCTCCCCGCCGCCGGTGTCGCCGTGACTTCCGCGGAATACCCGCTCGTGAAACCCGCGTTGGAAGCCAGCACCTTGAAAACATAGGGCACCCCGTTCGTCAGGCTGGTTTTCACAAACGGCGGTCCGCTCGTGACCTGCGTCTGCACCACGTTGGTCACGGTGTTCTTCACGGAGACCGTGTAGCTCGACGCGCTGGACGATGGCGTCCACGCCAGGCTGACCCTCTGGCTCGCCGGTGTCGCCACCAGCCCCTGCGGCACGATCGGCGGGATCAGGTCGAGAACCTGTTCCTGCGAGAGGGTGTTGTTGTAGATCCGGACATCGAACAACAGGCCGGCGAAATACGACTCGAATCCCGGACCGCTCCCCTGCCTGCCTCCCAATCCCAAGTGCGTCGCCGCCGCCAGCGCCGTTGTCTGGCCCGTGGAATTTGTCACCACGTGGGAAAACACCCCGTCCACGAACAGCACCCGCGTTCCGGAAAGCTGGTCCCACACGCAGGCAAAATGATGCCACTTCGGCGGCGTGTCATTGACGTTGATCCCGCTCCCGCCGCCGTCATCGTTGGCCAGCCCGCGCATCGTGAAACACGCGCCGCTGGTGTTCCCGAACCGCCGCGCCTGCCAGCCGATCCCATCCTCGCCCCGTTTGGAAATCCACGGTGCCCACTCCCCTGGAAAACCCTTCGCCCAGAAGGCGATCGTCAGTTGGCTGCTCACTGCTCCATCAAAAGTGTTCATATAGCCCGCGCCGTCGGTTGTGGCACTGTTGGCCACCTGCACCGCCACGTTGCCGGCCCTCAAATCCACCGACTTCAGCCCCGCCGCGAAACCGGGCGGCAAATCCGGGCTGTAAGTCAGCGAACCGGCATTGCCACCCACCGCCACGCCATCATGCGTGCCCGCTGGCCGATAGCCGGA
The DNA here is from genome assembly GCA_964247045.1 of uncultured Verrucomicrobiales bacterium. Taxonomy (GTDB): domain Bacteria; phylum Verrucomicrobiota; class Verrucomicrobiia; order Verrucomicrobiales; family Akkermansiaceae; genus Luteolibacter. Next base: position 2,129 of record CAXTTX010000263.1, read on the forward strand.
CGTCTCGGTCAGACTTTCCGCCCCCGAGAACCAGCGCCCGACGAGGTCGGCCCTTGCCTCCGTCCCCCCGCCGAGAAACGCCGCCGCACCGATCGCCGTCGCCAGCGCCAGCTTCCTCAAACAATTCCTCGTGGGTACGATAATATCCTCCACACCATGGGTGATCTTCATTTTTGGGTTTTTTGGGTTTTAAAGGGCACCATTTCCGGTTCCGGCATGCCCATGAAACGACCGGAATCCACATTCCAATCTTCAAAGGGGGACATGCTACAAGCCTTTGGTGACCAATCCGGGCATTGCACCATCCAGCTTCAGACTCCTTAAATGACAGTTCAGCATACCCCGCTTGGGCAAAATCTCCTAGTCCCCAAAACGGGGACGGAAATGCGCGGTATACCGGGAAACCGGGCGCGCCCATCCCGGAATGCACACCCCGTCATTCAACAAGCGGCACGAGTCCCACCAACTCATCCCTCGGGGCCAACGCGTCGGCATCACCTCCTGCTTCGGCCACCGCATAGAGCATCACCGCCACCAGGGGATTCGTGATCGTAACCGAAAGCGATAACTGTCCCGCCAGCCAAAGGCTCAGCATGCTCGAAAGTGCCGCGGTTGATCCGGCGGGAGTTTTCCTCAACCGTGTTCGAATCGGTTCAAGTTCCTTTGCCTGCCCGCCGAGGACCGAGTGGACAAGGCCCGTTGCCAGGTCCCAATAGGAAATCCTCGCTCCCTTTTCCAAGGTGGGGAAAACCGCCCGGACCTCCGACGACCGCGGCACCGGCAGGCCCATCTCCCGGACCAGTTTCTCACCGAGTTGGTGACACGTCACATGCCCCTCCCTGACTTGTTTCAACTGGGGCGCGAGCCGCAGCAACTGTGACTTGTCGGGTACAGGAAGGAGGTCTGCCATGGGACAGGGGGGAAGTAGGGGTTTTGGGTTCGTTCTTCCGGCAAGCCGTGCTTCAGCAGGGGGGAAAAACGAGGAGGGTTTCCGAAAACCTAGGGAGAATGCCACTTGCTGGCAATGATCAAATTCCAGCATTCCTCAAGGTCGGTTTCCCTGCATTTGATTGGATCTCAAATCACTGGAAGCCTTCACTTCGAACGGCTCAAGGAAAGGCAGAACCTAATGATCTCCATATATTTCATAGATAGGTTATATGAATAATCCCGTCCCTTTTTTCTGATAGATGTCACAATATCGTCCTTGACCCATACTTATTTTTCCGCTTTCTGGCGGCGTGATGGTTCGACTCGAATCATCGTTCACCCAACTCCCCCCTGACCCATGAAAACTCCAAGAAGGTTTCTTCGTGCCCTCGCGCTGTCTTCCAGCGTGGCCGCCGGCATCAGTCTCTTGTCGGCATCGGCATCCGCTGATGTGACGAACGGCAGTTTCGAATCCGACTTCACCGGCTGGACGAAATCCGGAAACATGGAAATCCAGAGCGCGGCTCCCTATGTCGCCACGGGCGGGACCAAGCTCGTCTCCTTCAACAGCGGACAAACCACCCCGAACGGGCTGCTGTCGCAGAGCTTTGCCACCACACCGGGGACGCAATACGTTCTTACCTTCGACTTCGGCGCCCTCGGGGTGGGCAGCCAGCAGAAACTGCAGTTGAACGTCACCGGTTCTTCCGGCCTGGTCAACCAGTTGCTGACCATCACCGGCCCTGGCAACTCCACCAGCAAATGGACCTCGCAATCTTTCCCCTTCATCGCGAATAGCGCGACGACCACGGTCAGCTTCTCCGATGTCTCCGCCGTCACCAATGGCGTCGATCTCCTGCTCGACAAGGTGAAGATCAACGACGCCGGCTCCGGCGGGCCACCGGTCCTGGGCACCAACCTGCTCACCAACGGCAGCTTCGAGGCGGCCTACAACGGCTGGACCCCGGACGGTGCCACCCGCATCGAGGAACCCGGTCCTCCGTACACCACGGATGGCCAGAAGATGCTCTCCTTCAACGTCGGGCAGACACCCGTCAACGGGAAGGTGAGCCAGGCTTTCGCCACCAGCCCGGGCACGACCTATACCGTTCAATACGATTTCGGAACACTGGGCTTCACCAGCACGCAGCAGACCGTCCGCACCCTCGTCACCGGAAATGGCACGCTCGTCAATCAGACCAACTCGGTCACCTGCCGTCCGGACTTTGTCATCGTTTTCATTCCTGTTAGCCACACCTTCGTGGCGAATAGCGGCGTGACCACTCTCACCATCTCGGATGCCTCGGCGAACGGCGACGCGCTCGATGGCTTCGTCGACAACGTCCGCGTCATCGGCAGCGGCGGCGGCGGCAATACCAACACCGCACCGGTCGCCACCCCGGACAGCTACACGACCAGCGCGAACGTCCCGCTGACGATCGCCGCCCCCGGCGTGCTCGGCAATGACACGGACGCCCAGTCGAATCCGCTGACCGCGACGCTGGTTGCGGTTGCGAACCCGGAAAGGGGCACCGTGGCCCTGAACGCCAATGGCAGCTTCACCTTTACTCCAGCCAGCGGCTACACCGGCCCGGTTTACTTCACCTACAAGGCAAACGACGGCTTGCTGGATTCCAACCTCACGACGGTGGCCGTCTCGGTGAACGCGCAGGGCTCGCAACTGCTGGTGAACGGCAGCTTCGAGTCCGACTTCAGCGGTTGGACCACCACGGGCAACCAGAACATCCAGTCCTCCGCTCCGTACAGCGCGACGAATGGCACCAAACTCGTGGGCTTCAACGGCGGCCAACTGGCACCGAACGCGGTGCTGTCCCAATCTTTCGCCACGGTGCCGGGCCAAAACTATAGCCTCAATTTCGACGTCGGCACGCTGTCCTACGTTTCCGCCCAGCAGAAACTCCAGGTCACCGTCGCGGGATCGTCCAACCTGCTGACCCAGGTGATCACGCTCAATGCCACCAGCGGTGGCAACAACGTCTGGTCGCCGCGAAACTTCAACTTTGTCGCCAACAGCTCGACGACAACGCTGACCTTCCGGGATCAATCCCCCACCTCCAACAGCATCGACCTCACGCTGGACAACGTCCGTGTCACCGAAACCGGAGCAGCTCCCAACACCGCACCGGTGGCCGTCGCCGAATCCTACACGACCCCGCAGGCAACCGCACTCGTCGTGCCGGCAAATGGCGTGCTCGGCAATGATTACGATCCGGAACTCAATCCGCTGACGGCCAGCCTCGTCGCGAACCCGGCACACGGCACGCTTTCCTTCGCTGCCAACGGTGGCTTTACCTACACGCCCACCGGCGCCTACAACGGTCCGGATTCGTTCACTTACAAGGCGAATGACGGCCTGCTGGACTCCAACACCGTCACCGTCTCGATCAACGTCACTCCGACGGGTGGCGGCTCCGCCGGTGCCTTCGCGAACGGCAGCTTTGAAACAGGCACTTTCGCTCCGTGGACCATCTCGGGTGGCAATCAATACAGCGTGCTGATCGATTCGAGCCTCCCCGCGACGCAGGGCGGCAAGGTGGTGACCTTCAATGCCGCGCAGTCTCCCGCTGCCGGTGTCCTCACCCAGACCTTCGCCACCACGCCGAACGTCACCTACAACGTGGCCTTGGATCTCGGCGTGCTTGCCTTCAACACCAGCCAGCAATCCGTGCTGGTGAGCGTGACCGGCAATGGCAGCCTGAAGCAGATGCCCTTCGGCATCATCGGCATTGGTGGTGGCAAGGTGAAATGGGAAGCATTCTCTTTCCCCTTCACCGCCAACAGCACGACCACGACGCTGACCTTCACCGACACGTCGCCGACGACCAACTCGATCGACATGCTGCTCGACAATGTCCGCGTCACGAAAGCGGATGCCCGGATCCTGACCGTTGACGCCATCCTGGCGAGCAACGTGCCGATGACCCTGAGCCCGCTGGACAACGACGGGGCCTCGAGCGGAAATACCCTCCTTACCCGGAATTACAGCCTGGGAACCGTGGTGAACATTTCCGCCCCCATCACGGCGGCGAACGGCGCCGGCTTCCTGAGGTGGGTGAAGAATGGCGTGGACTATGCGTCGACTCCCGTTACCTCCGTGACGATGACCGCGGATACCAATCTGGTCGCGGTCTATCAGGGCGGAACCAATCCTCCCCTCGGGCCGAACATCCTCGCCAATGGCAGCTTCGAAATCCTCGATGGCAGCGCCTGGGCCACTTCCTGGGGCCGCGCCAACAGCTCCAACCGCATCGAGCAACCCGGCGCGGCATCGGGTTATCCCACCCAAGGCAATAACATCCTCTCCTTCAACGTCGGCGGCACCCCGACCAATGGAGTCGCTTCGCAGAGCTTCCCCACCACCCCGGGCACGACCTACACCTTGCAACTGGATATCGGCGCCTATGGCGGTCCCAACGGCGCCGCGGTCAACCAGACCCTGAACATCACGGTCGTCGGCACGGGTAACCTGCTTTCCAAATCCGTCACGCTTCTCGGCGGCGGCGGCAATGCCATCGCATGGGCACCGCGCACCTACACCTTCACCGCCAACAGCCCGACCACCTTCCTCTACCTGGCGGACGGCTCGGCGACCGGCAATGGCACCGACCTCTTCGTGGACAATGTCCGCGTCAAGGCCGGCATCCAGGCGCCTTCCACCATCCTGGTCGAATCCTGGAACGCCCCGGGCACGCTCATCACCGTGGCGACGCCGGATCTCACCGGCCAGACCAACGGCACCACCTCGTTCACCCGCAACTACGACACCGGCGCGGTCGTCTCGATGGTCGCCCCCTATCAGAACTTCGTGAAGTGGCTGAAGAACGGCCTGTGGTACGCCACCAACCCGAGCATCAGCATCGTGGTCGATGGCAATAGCACCTACACCGCGGTCTACACCGAGACCCCGGTCGTCGGTGCCTTCAAGAACGGCAGCTTCGAGAACGAGTTCATGGGCTGGACCTGGACCGGCAGCCAGCAATCCGTGAAGGTCAAGGATGGCCTGCCCTCGACCGACGGCCTGATCATCATCGAGTTCAACAGCAACAACTCCGCGACCGATGGCGCCATCCGGCAAACCTTCACCACCACGCCGGGCACGACCTACAGCGTCCTGTTCGATGTCGGCACGAAGGCCTTCAACACCTTCACCCAGACGCTGAAATGCCAGGTGCTCAACAGCAGCAATGTCAGCCTCGCCTCGCAGAACTACTCGATCAACGGCCTCGGACCGAACGGCGATGTCTACTACGTCGCGAAGTCCCTGACCTTCACGGCCAACAGCAGCACCTCCACCCTCATCTTCGCCGACCAATCCAGCACGGGTGCCGGACTGGACCTCCTGCTCGACAACGTCCGCGTCAACGCCGTTGCCCCCGGCAAGGCGGCTTCCTCCGGTGGGGAAGAGGTCGTCAGCGCCCCAGGCGAGGAAACCCCGGTTGCCGGCCCCGCCGTCACCGAAACTCCTATCAGCTCCGGAGGAACGGTTGTCACTCCGGTGACACCCGTCACCACCGAGCCCAAGACCGGCTATCAAGTCATCGGCGGCAAGAAATACCTCGTCCTCACCATCCAGAAATCCGCCCTCCCCGGCGGCAAGAAGAGCGTGGTCCAAGTCTCGCCGAACCTGACCGACTGGTTCAGCGGCAAGAAGAACACTGCCGTCCTCCTCGACAACGACAAGGTCCTCAAGGTCCGCGACAACACCCCGGTCAAGCCCGGAGCCAAGCGCTACATCCGCGTGAAACCCTGA
>CAXTTX010000264.1:0-2808 GCA_964247045.1 uncultured Verrucomicrobiales bacterium
AGCGGCAACATGGATCCATCCGATCCTTTCCAACCATTGTAAAATTCCGGCTCGGCCCGCGGACCGGCGATGACCAGCAGGCCGGCCCCATCGGCGACTTTCGTGGCGAGACGCGTGGCGATGGGCTCCGGCAGCCGGGAAACGTCTGCCAGAACGATGACGGCCGCACCATCGATATCCTCCTTGGTGAGATTGCCCGCTGGAACCACGCGCGGATCCATCAGGAATTTTTCCGTGCCCTTCTTGCCGCCGATCAGGCCCGCGGAGGGTGCCAGCGCGAGGGCGGAATAACCGGATGCGCGGTCGAAGAAGGAGCCAGACGGGTTGCCATCGACCAGCAGCACGGGAAGCGTCTCTCTAACTGAAATCGCGCGTTCCAGGTGGTTGTCACCCGGCAGGTCGTCCTTCGCCTCGATCCTTGCCACCGCCACCTGCGGTCCACCGTGCTTGAAGCGGTTGGGAAACCCGACGGTTTCCGATTGCCCGGGCATCAGGAGGCCGATGGATCGCTCTCCGGACCTGGTGCCGTCCGTTTCCAGAACGAGCGGACCGGGTGTGATCGCTTCCGAGCCGGTGTTTTCGACCGTCACGCGGATGACGAGTTCACGATCGGTGCCCACCAGTCCGCGGGACATCTCCATGTTGGAGAGCGCGACGTTGCGGAAAGGGGAGGGCGTGCCGAAATCGCGGAGAATGAGTTTCGGTTTCGCGGATAGCGATTGCCACACGCTGGCGAGCGTGTCCCATGCGGCCGGACTGTCGAAGCGCCAGCCGGGGCGCTGTGAATCGGTGAAGACGATGATTTCCTTCGCGCCGTTGGTTCCTTGCGCGAGGCCGAGGGTTGCCATGCCGAGCGCCTCGTGGGCACGGAAGGTTCCGCCGACGGGTTCCAGCTTGTCGAGCACGCCGAGCACGTCCGCGCGGTGGGTGAGGGGAGCACCGGTTTTCGCTTCCGGCGCGGGTCCGCCGAGAATCACGGAAAAGGCGGTGCCACCTGGCGCGTCCTTCACCACCTGCTTCGCTTCCTCAATGGCCTGCTGGAAGGCGGTCTTGCCGCCGCGGTTGATCTCCATCGAGGCGGAGGCGTCAATCACCAGTGCCACGTCCCGGCCGCCGCTGGCTTGGAAGCGTTTCAGGTTGAGGAATTTTTCCATCAGGATCAGACCGGCGGCGATGGCGAGCAGCGCACCACCGGCCATTCTAACAAAAAGGCGCGCGCGGGCACCGGTGAGAACAAACGAGCCTCCCAGAAGAGCCACCGCCAGCATGCCCGCGGGCAGGACGAACAACCAGGGGATGGTGGAGTCCGGCGGGATGAAGGGCCGCGCGAGCGCGAGTGCCAGCAAGCCGAGCAAGAGGCAGCGTGCCGCCATCAGCAGCAGGTCCTCCCACTGCATGCGCCGGCGGCGGACGGAAATCGTGTCGAAGAGGAAACGCATGGCACCCCACTCGATCGGCTTGGCCGCTTGCTGCCGGACCAGGTGGATGATCACCGGGATCGACGCCGCGGCCAGACCCGCGAGAAGCCATGGATTGAGGAAGAGCATCTATTTCCGTCCTCCGAGATATCGCAAGAGGGTGTCGCGCAGCGGCGTTTTCGTATTCACGGGCACGTAGTCGGCACGCATCTTGCCGCAGGCGGAATCGATGCGTTTCACGAAGGCCCGCAGCTTTTCCAAATAGGCCGCGCGCACGGCTTGTGGGTCGATGCGCAGCATGGCCTCGATGCCTTCGAGGTCCTTGAAGCGCTGGAAGCTCTTGAAAGGAAAGGTCAGTTCTTCCTCGGCCAGCAGGTGGAACACCACCAACTCGTGCTGGCGGAAATCGAAATGATGGAGCGCTTCCACGACTTTGTCCGGATCGTCGAAGAGATCGCTGATGAGAAGAACCAGCCCGCGGCGGGGGATGCGCTCCGCCACGTGGTGCAGTACGCCACCGACATCGGTGTCTTCACCCGCGCGCGTGGTATGAAGTTCCTCCAGGATGCGCCGCACCTGGCTGGGGCGGCTGCCGGCGCGGACGAAACCGCGTGTTTCCTTGTCGAAGGTAACCAGACCGGCGGCGTCGCCCTGCTTGATGAAGAGATAGGACAAGGCCGCCGCGAGGTGTTTCGCATATTCCAGTTTCGAAAGGGCCGTCCCGTTGACAGTCGCGGCGTGATCGCCGGTGTATTGCATCGAGCCGGAGACATCGACCACCACGGTGGCGCGGAGGTTGGTTTCCTCGATGTATTGGCGGATCACCTGGCGGTCGCTCTTTGCCATCACGCGCCAGTCGAGGTTCTTCGGGTCGTCACCGGGGCTATATTCGCGATGCTCGGCGAATTCCACGGAGAAGCCCTTGTCCGGCGAGGTGTGGCGGCCGGAGAGCGTGCCGACCATCCTGCGCCGTGCGTACCAATCCATGCGGCGCAGCACTCCCATGGTCTCCGGCGGCAGGAGCCGCATGCAATCGGGGAGTTTGAGGGAATCGCTCACGGGGGAAGGAGTGGATTTGATCTGACAATCAGATCGGGGGGCGCGGAAATTCATTCCGTCCCATGGTCGCGGCCTTCACAGCACCAGCTCTTCCTTCGGTGCCAATAGCTTGATCAATCTTTGAATCACATCGTCGCTGGTGATGCCCGCGGCTTCCGCATTGAAGGTGGTAAGCACCCGGTGACGCAGCACCGGAGCGGCCACCGCCGCGATGTCCGAGGTGGTCGCATGATAACGGCCGCGCAGCACCGCGTGAGCCTTCGCCGCGGACACCAGGCTGATGCCCGCGCGTGGACCGGCGCCCCAGCCGACCATCTCTTTCACAAAGTCC
>CAXTTX010000264.1:2818-7801 GCA_964247045.1 uncultured Verrucomicrobiales bacterium
GGGGCAGAAACATCCTTCGGGCGGGTGGCTCGGGCCAGCTTGGCCGCGAAGTCGATCACGTGGTCGCCCACCGGGACGCGCTTCACGATTGCCTGGATCCTGAGGATTTCCTCCGCATCAAGCAGAGGCGTGACCTGGACCTCCGCCGGACTCGTCACGCGGCGGATGATCTCCCGCTCGTCCTCGGCCGTCGGGTAGTCGACGATGATGTTGAAAAGAAAGCGGTCGAGCTGTGCCTCGGGCAGGGGATAGGTGCCTTCTTGCTCAATGGGATTCTGGGTTGCCAGCACGAAGAATGGTTTTGGCAAATCCAGAGTGTTCTCACCGACGGTCACGTGATGCTCCTGCATTGCTTCCAGAAGCGCGGCCTGGGTCTTCGGCGGCGTGCGGTTGATTTCGTCCGCCAGAACGAGGTTCGCGAAGAGGGGCCCGTGGACGAAGCGGAAGCCGCGGTGGCCGGTTTCCGGGTTCACCTCCAGCACGTCGGTGCCGGTGATGTCCGCGGGCATCAGGTCCGGGGTGAACTGGATGCGCTTGAAGCTCAGGTGGAGCGCCTTGGCCAGGGTGGAGACCAGCAGGGTTTTCGCCAGGCCGGGAACGCCCACCAGCAGCGCATGGCCGCGGCAGAAAATCGCCATCAGCGTCTGTTCCACCACCTGGTCCTGGCCCACGATCACGCGGCCCAGTTCCGTCTTCATCTGCTGGTAAACGTGGTGAAGTTTCTCAACCGCCTCCTGGTCGCTGGTGCTCATCGTGCGGGTGATACTTGGCGGGGCTTGCCCGACTTACACCCTGGCTCCGGAATTCGTTCGATTTCCCGGCACGAAGCCAAGGCCGACACCGGGGTCGTACGAAGAAGTCAGGGAGAGCTTCCTCTGCCCGGATCACGACCGGCCCCGGCGCGCAGGAGAGCGTCAGGGAAAGGAGAACCGGTAGAAGTATTTCCCCGGAGATCCATCGGGTTGATGGGAGAATTCCATCACGGCGCCGGTTCCCGGGGCCGTCGTGCCGACGGGGGTGAAGCCGTCCATCGTGGCCGAGCCGGAAACGGTATGACTGGCGCCGGGGATCGACTGATAGGTGATCGTCGTCGTGTTGGTGCCGATGTTGCGAGTGATTCCCAGGATTTTCGGGAGAACCGAATTCCCCGTGGAGAGCTGGAACAGGCCCTCGTAATCGACCACGACCCACACGATCTTTGCGGAAGAATCCACGCCGTAAGCGCCGAGGTCCGTCGAATCCAGCGTGCCACCACCCGGGCCCGCGAGATAGGCCGCGTAAGAGCCGGAATAAGGGGCCGCGCCCTCGACGGTGGCGCCGCCGTTGGAATTCCGCGAGATGGCGGTCACCCAGGTGCTGCCGGAAGGATTGTAGCTTTCCACGAACAAGTCCGCCGCCCGGTAGCCGGTGGGCAGCGAGACGTATGAAAGCTGAAGGACGTAAAGGCTTGGCGCTGCCGTGAAATCGACACCCACCGCTGAACCGAGGCCGGAGGTGTTGGATTGCGGCGGAGTATTGAAATTGATGACGACGTTCTGATTGGCTGCGGAAGTTCCGCCCACAATGGCGGCCCCGCTGTCCGGTCCGCTGATGCTCAGGCCCGCACCGGCAAGTTCCTGCCCATTGGTCACGCCAGCCGTGATACTGTTGGATCCGGGGATGGTGTAGGAAAGGTTCCACACGCGGTCCGCCACGGGCTGGGCGTTGTTCAGGTAGCCGTCGAGGGCGGAGGTCATATTCATCTTCATCCGGAATTGGCCGGTGTGGGTGCCGGATGGCGCGCCCGCCGCATTGAACGTCACATTGCCGGAGAATGTCTGGCCCGGATCCAGGCGGCCGTCCGCCGCGATGCCGGAAACCTGGAAGCGGGTGTTTGTGGATTGCAGGCTGGTGACCACGACCGACGCCCGCAAGGCCCCCGGGTGTCCACCGGCGGCGGCATTCGAGATCTGGGGCGAGCCACCGGTGGTCAAGGGGGTGGCGGTATTGTCCGAAAGGGCAGGCTGGTCGAACAAGCGGAGCCTGAAGAAGTCCACGACATTGTCCGGGTCATCGAGATTCGTTTCGTTTACGACGGTCCATTCCCCGTTGTATTCGCCGGAGGGAGCCGTCGCGAAATTCACCTGCCAGGCGACAGCGCCGTAGATCGTTTCACCAGGCTGAATGGGAACGTGGCTGAAAGGCTGCGGCTGATAGAGAAAAGGGCTGCTCGAGGTGAAGCTCACCGAAAATTCGGCGGGGCTGGACTTCCCGTTGAAGATGTTGTCGGAGAAGCCGAAGGTGCCCGTGGTGATCAGCGCGTTCGTGCCGTAGTTCGTGAGGAGCTCACCATCGTATTCGACCGGATAGACCTCGTCGAGCGGCGGTGGCGAGGTGCGGACGTTCATGTTGTCGATCGCGAATTCCCCCACCTCGCCCGGGGCGGACGCCGCGGCCAGGTTCAGAAAGCGGATTTCATAGACGTTGTTCCCGTTTGACATCTGCAGGGTCACCCGGCCCTCGCGGCCCACCTCATTGCCGCCGAGCGAATGGAAAAATTCATCGTCCAGAGGGATCTGGAGAGTCTCGCTCTGCATGAACTCATCGATGACCATGACCTCCAGATAGGATAGGTCCGCGAAAAAATCCGTGGTTGCCCAGGCAAAATCAAAGGAAACCTCCGTGGCACCGACGAGGCCATTGTCGTCAAAAAAGCCATCGAAGGTGAGGATGAAGTCGGGATTGCCCAAGGGCTCCCCGCTTTCGGGATTCGCCCACATCGCGTTTCCGCTGATGCGGGAGGAGCTTCCCATGGCCAGATAGTTGTCATCAAAGAACAAGGTGTTGTTCAGCTCGTTAACCAAGGAAAGATTCCCGGCCCAGGAGCCTGCGGACAACTGCGCGCCATCCACGATCTGCGCCGGCCAGTCGACGTCATCCGGGGGATTACTGAAATTGTGAAAGGTATCTTCGGCATTCAGGCCCGTGAGGAGGGCGAGCGGGAAGACGACCAGGGAGAGGAGGGTTCTTTTCATGGCGGGGGAAACGGGGGAGTTAGACAACAAGCCGCAGCCTTAGGAAAATTCACCATCGAGGACAAGGATGGAATATCGTGCAAAAGGCAACCGTGGGGGCGGCCATTCCGGCTTACGGGGCCTGCCAGTTGTTAGGCCGGCCGTTCGCCGGGGGGCGGTTTTCCGGCGATGGGTCCCGGGAGTGCCTGGCTTCCGCTTTCCGGCTGGGCGTTTCCCCACCCATTCCCTTGCCTTTACATGCCAATCAGGCCGTGTAGACTCTCCGCGCTGCTCACACCACCCCCATTGATGTTTCGTCAGCCACGTCCCCCCGACCCTGACCAGGACCTCGTCACGCGTGCCCAGAAGGGCGACACGCGGGCCTTTGACGCCCTCATTCTCAAGTATGGCGACAAACTCTACGGCTTGGTTTACAACATGACCTCCCACAAGGAGGACACCCATGACCTGCTCCAGGAGATCTTCGCCCGGGCCTATCAATCACTGGGGAAATTCCGCGGGAATTCGACCTTCTACACCTGGATCTATCAGATCGCGACGAACCTCACGATCAATTTCCTGAAGAAGAAGAAACGGCGCACGGGACTGAGCCTGAACGAGCTGGATGCCTCCGCGCAGCAGGACCCGGCGCTGATCGACACGACCCATGAGGCGAACCCGGAGCGGCAGACGAACCTCAACGAGCTTCAGATAAAATTGAACGAAGCGATGATGAAGCTGTCTGAAGCCCATAGAATGGTGGTGACGATGTTCGACATCCAAGGCATGTCTCATGGGGAGATAGCCGCAGTGTTGAAGACTTCGGAAGGCACCATTCGCTCCCGTCTTCATTATGCCCATCTCCAGTTGCAGTCGGCGCTGCAGGACAGTTGGGATGAAAGATTTTAAACAATCTAAAGAATTCGCTTGCGGCGGGGGGAATTATTTTATAAATCCTAATTATCAATCGCAGTGAAACCATCGGTCGAACAAATTGGAAACCTGCTTGCCCTCAAGCGCCACGAGCGTCCTGAGGAAGGGTATTGGCAGGACTTCCTGTGCGAATTTCACCACAACCAGCGTCAGCAGGTGGTGAAGACCTCCGGGCTGTTGAGCCTCGGAGGCCGGGTTTCGGCATGGTTTTCGGATCTGGGCCCTGCCAAATGGGCCTACGGTGCGGGTGTTGCTTATGCAGCGCTGACGGTGGGCTTCTTTTTGACCCCGGCCAAACCGGCACCGCAGAATCCCTCGGCAAGTCCGGTGAAGTTCCAAGTGGTTCAGCCGTCCGCACCCCAGGCGGTCGAGCAACTCGACCAGTTGGACCTGAGTCCCTCGACTCAAGGCAGCGTCGGCGAGCAAGTATTCTAAAATTCCGGCATCCCCCCATGGTGCTTCCGGAATGCACGCGCCGACAAAGGTCGGTGCCAGCCTTGCTGATGATGATCACGGCCACGACGGCCGTCGCTCTCGCCCAACCGCTGGTGATTTCGCCGCGGGTTCTCGCCACCCTGCAGCAAGCGGGTGGGCAGATTGCCGAATCCACGGCCGTGCCCGTGGGGGCTGATTCCACGGTGGTGGTGGTGATGGGAACCGGGGGCGATCCGTTGAATCCGCAGCTCCGGGTGGGCCACCGCGCGCTGCCGGTGAAGGTGATCGGCCATGATCCGGTTTCGCGGCTGGGTTTCCTGAAGGTGGAAGGCGGCGGTCTGCCCAAAGCGCTCGAATGGGCCGCGGATGCGGAGGGCAGCGCGGGGCAGGACCTGCAGGCGATGGATCCCACGGGACCGGTGAAATGCCGCGCCACGGGGCGGGTGAAGCAAGTGGGTGGCAAGATTCTTCCGTTTTCCCTGCTGGGGGTGGATTTCCAACGGGCGGTTCCGCCGTCTGGCACGCCGCTGGTGGATGCCTCCGGACGGGTGGTGGGGATCGTTTTCCAAGCCGCCGGCAATGGGAACGTCGGCTACGTGATTCCGGCCGAGGCGGTCCACCG
>CAXTTX010000265.1:0-7754 GCA_964247045.1 uncultured Verrucomicrobiales bacterium
ACCGCCTCTACAACCACCTCCAGCATCTGCCCGCGCGCTATCACGACCGGGCGGAAACGGGAGATCTGATCCAGCGCTGCACCTCGGACGTGGAAACCCTGAGGCTCGCACTTTCCACGCAGGTGGTGGAAGTCAGCAACGCGATCCTCCTCCTGCTCACCGCGCTGCCCATCATGATTCTGCTAGACGGGCGGATGACGCTGGCGGCCTTCGCACTCATCGGGCCGATCATCATTTTCGGCTACCTCTACATTGGCAAGGTGAAGCACCTCTTCCAGGAAGTGGACGAAGCGGAAGGCCAGGTCACGCGGATCGTGCAGGAGAACCTGACGGGGCTGCGGGTCGTCAGGGCCTTCGCGAGGCAGGATTTCGAGATCGGAAAATTTGCCGGGCCGAACCAACTCTACCGAGACCGGAGTCTAAGGTTGCTGCGCCTGATGGGCTGGTATTGGTCGAGTTCCGACATGATCGTGCTGACCCAGCAGGGAATTGTCCTGTTCGCCGGGGCCTGGTTCATTTCACAAGGAAGCCTCACGGTGGGAACGCTGTTCGCCTTCCTGATGTTCGTGAACATGCTGATGTGGCCGGTAAGACAGATGGGCCGCACGCTGACCGATTTCGGCAAGGCGCTGGTCGCACTGAAGCGGATGGGCGAGATCCTCTCCGAACCGGAAGAAAGCACGCCAGAAACGCCGGTAGAGATACCTGCTCCTTTCCGCGGAAAGATCGAGGTGAAGGATCTGGTGTTCAGCCACGGCGGCGAATTCGCGGCACTCAACGGCATCTCGTTCACGGTGGAAGCGGGTGAAACGCTCGCAATCCTCGGACCGTCCGGATCAGGCAAATCCACGATCATGCATTTGCTGTTGCGCTTGTACGACTATTCCTCCGGCAGCATCCGCTTGGACGGGGCGGAACTGCGCGATCTCGACCGGCCCTGGGTCCGCTCGCAATTCAGCGTGGTGATGCAGGAGCCGTTTTTGTTTTCGAAAAGCATCGGGGACAACATCAGCCTCGGGCGCGGGAATGCGGCGGAAAAGGACATCCACGACGCTGCGCAAATGGCGGACATCCACGAGACCATCCATGGCTTTCCGGCCGGTTACTCGACGCTGGTGGGCGAACGCGGCATCACGCTATCCGGCGGCCAGCGCCAGCGGGTGGCGCTGGCGCGCGCCCTGCTGCAAGAGACGCCGGTGCTGTTGCTCGACGACGCGCTGAGCGCCGTGGACGCGGAAACCGAGGGAACGATCCTCGACGCGTTGCGGGCTCGTCACGGCAAGCGCACCACGCTGGTCATCGCGCACCGGCTTTCCACGCTGATGCACGCGGACAAGGTCATCGTCCTGGATAAAGGACGCGTCATCCAACACGGCACCCACGCCGAACTCGCCTCCCAAGAAGGACTCTACCGGCGGCTCTGGAACATCCAGAACGCCATCGAACAAGAACTCACGGAAACCGCGCCATGAAAGACGAACCGCAGGAAGACGTTTACAGCGACCATCTCGACGTCGGGATGTGGGCGCGGATATTCCGGCGTGCCCGGCCCCACAAGCGGCTGGTGGTGCCGCTCGCCATCGCCGCCGTGGTCATCGCCATGTGCGACGCGAGCTTCGCGCTGGTGACACGCTCCGCGATCGACGCGGTCGCGGCCGGGGGAAAGAACGCCAGCCTGTGGCAGCACGTGGTGGCCTACGGGTTTCTATCCATCACGCTTTCCGCGGGCGTGTGGGTCTTCATCATTTCCGCGGGCGGGCTCGCCAACCACATGAGCCATGACATCCGCCGGGATTGTTTCGAGCGCATCCAGCAGCTCGAGTTCGCCTACTTCGACCACCGGCCGACAGGCTGGCTGATCTCCCGCCTGACTTCCGACTGCGACAAGCTGGCCCGCATCATCTCCTGGGGCACGCTGGACCTCGTGTGGGCCTTTTGCCTGGTCATCATGATCGCCGTGATCCTCGTGGTCCTGCATCCCGTGCTGGGCCTGCTGGTGCTCTCGGTGGTGCCACCGCTGGTGTTCATCAGCAGGTGGTTCCAGAAGAAACTCCTGCTGAGCTCACGGGACACGCGCAAGTTCAACTCGATGATCACGGCCTCCTTCGCGGAGGCCTTGCAAGGGTTGCGCACGACCAAGACCCTCACCCGGGAAAAGGAGAACCTGCGGGAGTTCCAAGGCCTCTCGTCGAGCATGTATGATGTTTCCATCCGGAACGCACTGCAATCCGCGGTTTACATCCCGATCGTGCTCATGCTCGGCAGCGTGGCGGCAGGCATCGTGCTGTGGCATGGCGGCGGGGAGGTGATCGGCCACCGGCTTTCACCGGGCACACTGGTGGCTTTCATCTTTTACGCGGGCCAGTTCTTCAACCCGATCAACCAGATCGCACAGACGCTGGTGAACATGCAGGGCGCGCAGGCCGCGGGCGAGCGCGTGCTCGGCCTGCTTGCGACCGAGCCGGGAATCAAGGACAGCCCGGAGGTGCTCGCGCGACTCAAAGCATGGGACAAGCCGGACCGCCCGGCAGATCTCGCGCCGGATGGTCATGCCCGGGAGATCACCCGCCTGGAGTTCCGCGACGTGGATTTCTCGTATTCCGATGGCGAGCCGGTGTTGAAGGACTTCAACCTGAAGGTCGGTTCCGGGCAAACCATCGCACTGGTCGGCGCAAGCGGTGGTGGCAAGAGCACGATCGTCAACCTGGCCGCGCGGTTCTACGAGCCGACGGGCGGGCAGATCCTCGTCAACGGACAGGACCTCCGCGAGCGCGGGCTGGAGTGGTATCAATCGAACCTCGGCATCGTCTTGCAGGGGCCGCATCTGTTCAGCGGAACCGTGAGGGAGAACATTCGCTACGGCAGGCTGGATGCGACGGACGAGGAAGTGGAGGCAGCGGCCTGCTCCGTGAACGCGGACGGCTTCATCCGCGCGCTGGAGAATGGCTACGAGACAGACGTCGGCGAAGGCGGCAACCGCTTGTCCACCGGCCAGAAGCAGCTCGTTTCATTCGCCCGCGCGCTGCTGGCGAATCCACCCGTGTTCATCATGGACGAGGCCACCTCCTCCATCGACACGGAAACCGAGCAACTCATCCAGCAGGGCCTCAGGGCGATCTTCCAAGGTCGCATCAGCTTCGTGATCGCCCACCGGTTGTCCACGATCCGGACAGCGGACCGGATCCTCGTGATCGAAAAAGGAAAGATCCTGGAGAGCGGCACGCATGGGGAGCTGCTCACGGCCAAGGGCCACTACCACGCGCTCTACACGCGGCAGTTCAGACAGGAACGGGAAGCGGGAATGTTCGGCGTTGCCAGTTAGAAACGTGTTCCAAGGCCGCAACCCAGGCGGCGAGATGCTCCTGTCGTCCCGGTCCTTCCACTTGCAGGTGGAAGTCCGGGGCGATGTGGGCGAGCGCCGTGAGACTTTCCGTTTCCGGCTCATGGAGCACCAGGGATTCCACGCAGACCATGGCCGGCCCAAGGGCCGAGGACAATGTGGCGTGCTCCACCATCATCACGCTCACCTCCGGGCCACAAAGATCCGGATAGAACCCTGACGGAAAATCTTCCGCGGATACCGCCTCTATACGCCGCAGGGCGAGCAGCCTCTCACGCAACGCGCACAGGCCGTGCACCGAATCATCGACTGCCGCACGATGGATAGCGACCGGCAAGGTGTTCATGGTGAACCCGGCGGTGCCATCCTGTGGCGCACCTGCGCGCACCTGTTCCACCCAAGTGGCCGGCAGGCCCGACAACTCCGCACGGGCTTGCCCCCAGCACCAGGCGAGCATGCTGGCCACCGTGACGCCAAGGTCCGCGGCTTGCCTGGCGAGGCGGCTTGCGAAATCCGCACCCAAGGCACAGGAGGCGCTCCCCGCGATGCCGTAGCCCGGAATCATCGAGTAGGTAGACCCGGGGACATATGATTCGCGGAAAACCGATTCCGCCTCCCGGATCACCGTCGCGGAAGGTTCCCGCCACTTGGAAAGCCGCAGCAACTTCCCGTCCCCGCCATTTATCCGGCCAAGGAAGGCATCGAGCACCCGGGCAATCGACCGGCCATCTAACAAGGCATGATGGAACGTCCAGATAAAGCGCCGTGCGTCCGGCCACCAGGTGACCCGCCAGGGCACATGATCCCCGAGAAAGGGCTCTTTCCGGTCCGTTTCCAGCCAGGCCGAAAAACTTGCATGTAGGGATTTCCCCTGTGAGATGATAGGGATTTCTCCAGCAGCCAAACCCCAATCCGTCCCACTAACATGGAACGCGAACTGCAACGCTTCCACGGACTTGACCGTCGCCTCCCATGCCGCCATCACCCGCTCATCCGGAATTCCCGGCGCGAAGATGATGTCCACCTGCTCCACATGCACTCCGGTTCCGGGGTTTGACAGCGAATCCGCCAGCATGGCACGCTGCAGGGGCGCGAGGCGGATGGGCTCACCGGGGACGGACTTCATAAAATTGCAGGGCCACAGACTAAGCGGGACACGCGTCCCACTCAAGACCCGCGACCGCAATCCTGATAGTCCCGACAGGGCTCCCGTGAGGATTCCTGTCTCGACTCATCCCAATCCCTGCTATAGTTCACCCACATTGTGAAAGCCTTTGGGGCAGTAAACCAGGATCCTTCCCGGAATGGAGGACCGGGGGGCGAGGTGGCGGCTCCGGTCAAATACCGCTGGCCGCTTCCCGAGGTGCGAATCGTGGCCATTTACTTCGTGGTCGCCAGTCTCTGGATCGTGGGGTCCGATCTGATTTTGACGAAATCCAGCGTCAACGAGACGCAGGCCGGTATCATCCAATCGCTCAAGGGACTCAATTTTGTCATCACCACGGCGATCCTCTTGTATTTCGTCCTGCGCCGCGCCTACGGGGGATGGCGGATGGCAGAGCGGCAACGACTGGTGGTGCTGGAACACGCGCGGGAAAAATTCCGCAAGCTGTCCTCGCACATCCAAACCCTGCGCGAGGACGAGCGGACGAGCATCGCCCGGGAAATCCACGACGAACTGGGGCAGTTGCTGACCAGCATCAAGATGGAGATCCGCCTGGTGGAGATCCGCCTCACCGACCGCGACGACAGGGCCCTGAATCCGCTTATCGACAAACTCGTGGAAGCCTCCGAACTCGTCGACAACACCATCGAGGCGGTGCAACGGATCTCCTCCGGCCTGCGCCCGAGCACCTTGGACAACATCGGCCTCGGCACGGCCCTCATCAACGAGGCGGTGCTGTTCTCCGACCGTTCCGGAATTCCCTGCTCGATCATCATCGAGGACCTCCCGGACCCCCTGCCACCGGCAGTGACCACGACGACGTTCCGGATCTTCCAAGAGGCCCTGACCAATATCGCCCGCCACGCGGATGCCCGTCACATCGACGCGCGGATCACCGCCGCCAACGACATCTTGGAATTCACGATCCACGACGACGGCAAGGGAATCGACCCGGCCGCCCTTGACGACCCGAAATCCCTCGGTCTTGTGGGCATGCTGGAACGCGCCGACAACGTCGGCGGAACGGTGGTTTTCAGCCGCAATGCCGAGAAAGGTACCGACGTGGTGCTAACCGTACCCTTGCGGACCTCGGAAAACGTAATTTTAGGCTCATCATGAAAGTCCTGATCATTGATGATCACGCCATTGTGAGGCGGGGAATCGCTTCCCTGCTCCACGAGTTTTTCAAGGACGTCGAAACCGGCGAGGCCGGCGACGTCCGGGAGGGCTTCGACATGGTGTTGCGGGAGCCTTGGGACCTGGTGATGGCGGATATCAACATGCCGGGCCGCAGCGGGCTGGAACTGGTCCAGGACGTGAAACGGGAGAGGCCCACGCTGCCCGTGCTGATGATCAGTTCCCACGCGGAAAAAGACTACGCCCTACGGGCCCTGAAATCCGGGGCGGCGGGGTTTGTCTCCAAGCAAAGCGCGGCGGACGTCCTGGTGACGGCCATCCAGCGGGTACTCTCCGGCCGCCGCTACATCAGCCCGGCGCTGGCGGAGCAACTGGCAGGCACACTGGCGGGTGAACCCGCCGGGGTCACCCACGAGAGCCTCTCCAACCGGGAATTGCAGGTTCTCCAGCTCATTGCCTCGGGCAAAACGATCAAGGAAATCAGCTCCGATCTGGCCCTGAGCGAGAAGACCATCGCCACCTACCGGAGCCGGATTTCGGACAAAATGGGCCTTGCCACGAATGTGGAGCTGACCCGCTATGCGATCCAGCACGGACTGGTCAAGTAACCAAGCCTAGGGAGGACGTAGGGAAATTCCCTACAGAAGAAAGAGAAGAAGGCACCCTTCCGCGATCGCGTATTCTGGGCATACTAGAAGGCGTGGACGCGATCCACGAAGGCTTTTAGATTTTACCGAAGATCCGTAAGTGTGGTTACGGCAAGGTGAAAACCAAAACGCCGCCTTTCCGGGGGGGGAGGCGGCGTTCTTTCTTTCCAAAGGGGCGTTTCCGGGGGCGCGAATCCCAATTTCCCGGCCCCGAACGTCCGGAATACGGGATTTTTTGCGGTTCAGCCGAGCGGAAATCGTGGTAGGATCGGGCCGGTGATCCGGCGCTACAACCGCATGCAAATCCTGCTGGCCGTCCTAGCGGCAGCGGGAGGGATCGTTTGCTATTTCCTCGCGTATCTCTTTTTCCGGTATATTCCCGCCTTGGCGGTCGGGCAGTTCGGCTTCCGTTTCAAGGCGGAAGCCTTTGTGGCACTGCCACTTCTGCTTCTGGGAGTGCTCACTTTCAGCGGTTATCGGCGCTGGAAGGCGGGAGGCGGGCTGCAGGGTTACCACGACTCGGCGTTTTACCATGAGATGGACATCGGGGCCGGCGGCGCGCTGATGGTGGACCTGTACGCCCACCGGATCACAGGATCCGCACATGTCCTGAGCCAGGTTTTCCTTGCCGGCCCCTTGGGCCTGCTGCGGTGTCGAACGCTCGCCGCCAGCCTGGTGCCCTACAGCCAGGATCTGGAGGATCGCCTCGCCGAAACCCGGGAGATCCTGCGGGCCGCGAACAAATGGCAGTCCATCACCGACTACCCGGAAAGGACGATCGAAATCCTCTACCTCGCACGGATGGGACTGATCGACTTCAGCACCGCGAAAGGAACTCCCCGAATCAAAGCCCAGCCCCTCTCATGAGCCGGCTCCCACCCCTGCTCCTCACTGCCGCCGGCCGCTATGGAGGAAAACTGATTATCGTCGGCCTTCTCGCGACCGGCTACGGCATCTATCTGATCAAGCGCGGAATCGAGGGCGACACGCTGATGCCGGGCACCAACTTCACCTACCTGCCCCGCTGGCTTTTCATCACCGCGGGGGCAATTCTGCAGCTTCCGCTACCGGGGGCGATCTGGTACCTCAATTTCGCGGAAACCCTCTGGGAGTGAGAGGCAAAGCGGCGCGTCCCGCTTGCCGGGGGGAAATCCCCCGTCTAGGGTCCGCACGCCCATGGAAAACGAACTGCTGGATCCTGAACCCACCCGCCGCCAGTGGGCTGGGTTCTGGAGCATGATTGTCCAGCAGACGCAAAACGCCTTCAACGACAAGATGGCGCAATTCACTCTGATCCCGCTGGGGGGTGCCGTGGCTTTCGCCTTCCTCGTGCCGGTGGGGGATCACCGGGTGGCGGTGGATGTCCCGTCGATCGCGGGACTGATGATGGCGTTGCCTTTCATGCTGTTCGCGCCGATCGCGGGCTGGGTGAGCGACCGATTCTCCAAGCGGGATGTGATGCTGG